>CAJXLN010000009.1 GCA_913056255.1 uncultured Thermotogae bacterium
CATCGATGATGTTAAGGTTTTCGACGATGATTCAGAAGAAGTTATGAAGAGATTTTAGAAAAATGAGGAATTAGCAGCATCAAAGAGAAAATGACCGTGTAAGAATGTGTCGGAGGTGTCCGGATTTTGACGGCGTTGTCAGCCAAGTCGGAGTGATAGAGTGAGAAAAATACGAAAAGAGGTCGGTATTTTGCGCTTTTTGTCTGTAGATGTAGGAGCATCCGGAGGAAAAGCATTTGACTTATCTTACAACGGTAAAAAGATTCAAGTCGCTGAAATTTACAGATTCCCGAATATCCCAGTTGAAATAAACGGCATTGACTATTGGGATATACTCGAGATCTACAAAAACATTTTGAAATCTTTGGAGATAATTTTACAAAAAAATGAGATTGAATCTGTTGGGATAGACACGTGGGGGGTCGACTTTGGTCTTTTGGACGATAGAGGTTTTATGATGGGAGATCCCATGCACTACAGGAATTTTTACAAATTCAACTCTATGCAAAGGGTTCTAGACAAGGTAGGTAAAAAGTGGATTTTTGAAAGATCTCCCACACAATTTCAACCGTTCAACACGATCTACCAGATTGCTGAAATGAAAGAATTAGGTATGAAATCCATCGATTGCGCACGAATATTACTTGGAATTCCGTCTTTGTTGATTTATTTTTTGACTGGTCAAAAAGCAATCGAATTCACCTTCGCAACGACGACTCAACTGTATAATCCCAAACTCAAAGGTTGGGACAATGAAATGATAAAAACTTTGGATTTGCCGAATATCTTACCACGGATCGTAAGTTCATCTACGGTAGCAGAAGAAATAAAGCTCTTTGGGAAGAAATTCAAAGTTGTCTTTCCCCCAACACATGATACAGGCTCAGCTTTTGCTTGCGTTAGCGATGAAAATGCCATGATAATAAGTGCTGGAACATGGTTTTTGGAGGGAATTTTGTCAAAAAATCCCATTAAAAACGAAAATGTCATGAAATACAATTTTGCCAATGAAGGATGTATCGATGGAGGATACAGGTTGCTTTCTCAAACCACTGGCATGTGGCTCATAGAAGAGTTGAAACGCAAATGGAAGGTAGGATACGACGAACTTATCGAAATGGCAAGAACGGCAAAGCCTTTTGCCGGCATGATAGATGCCAACTCGTACGATCTGCAAAAGCCTCAAGATATGGAATTGGCAATCGTAAACGAATCCGTAAAGTTCGGAAAGCGCATCGAATCAAAAGCAGAAATTGTAAGGACGGCATTCGAAGGAATTGCCATGAAGACAAAATGGAGTTTGGAAAAACTTGAGGAAGTTTCCGGAAGGAAGATGAAAAAGATAAGGATGTTGGGCGGCGCTACGCGAAATAAGTTGATCTGTCAGTTTATATCCGATGCCGCAAATCTTCCCGTCGAAGCAGGCCCTATCGAAGCGACGGCAATCGGAAATGGACTGTCCCAGATGATCGCAAAGGATATCATCGATCTGGATGACATTTCGGATCTCGTCCGAGAGTCTTTCGAAATTGAAAGATACGAACCCGAAAATTCAGGCATGTGGCAGAAGGCGTACGACAAATGGAAAAGGGTTGTCGATAGAAGAAGGTGAAATGATGGAAGTTAAGATAAGGTATGGGAAGAATTTTAAAAAGGTAAATTTACCCAACAATTCAGTTGTTCTAAAAAAGCCGCAAACGCTACCTGTCAAAAACCCACGAGCTGAAATACGAAAAATGCTTGAAAATCCAGTAAAGACGCCCACATTATTTGAACTGGCAAATGGCAAAAGGGATGCATGCATCGTCGTTTCGGATACAACAAGGCCCGTTCCAAATGAAATTCTTATCCCTCCTTTGATCGAAACTTTGGAACGAGCCGGAATTCGGAATGAGAATATAACTATCCTGATAGCAACAGGTACTCACGATCCAGTACCAGAGGATATGTTTGAGGAGCTTCTTGGAAAAGAAGTTTTAAGGCACAAGGTCAAAATCGTCAATCATAGTGCTTACGATGATTCTATGATTGTCAATCTTGGAAAGGGCCTTCATGACTGTCCGGCACTTGTTAACAAGTTGTACATGCAATCAAGTTTGAAGATATGCACCGGACTTATCGAACCCCATTTCATGGCTGGATTTTCTGGTGGAAGGAAGTCCATATGTCCTGGAATAACAGGCATAGAAACGTTAAAAATGTTTCACAGTGTTGATGCGATGGGTCATCCACTTTCGAAAAGCTGTTCTATTGATGGTAACCCTGTTGACGAAATGGCAAAAAGCGTTGCAAAACTTGCTGGATGTGATTTCATGCTCAACGTTACACTCGACGATCAAAGAAGAATAACGGGCATCTTTGCGGGAGATCTTTTTGAAGCGCACAGATTGGGATGTGATTTCGCAGCAAAAACATCGATCGTTGAGATGAAAAAAGAGGCGGACATTGTCATAACGTCCAACGGTGGATATCCATTGGATCAAAATTACTACCAAACCGCAAAAGGTCTTATCGAAGCGGCCGAAATTGTGAAACCGAACGGCGTGATCGTGATGGCATCGGAATGCAGATTTGGAGTGGGAAAAGAAACTTTCAAGACCCTGTTGCGAGAACTAAAACGAAAAGGCGTAAAGGCTTTTCTTGATTCGCACAAGACTTCTCAAACATTCGTGAGTGATCAGTGGGAGGTCCAAAAGATTTCACAAGTACTTGAAAAAACGAGAAACATATTTTTATTGTCTCAGCTTAACGATAAGGATTACGAATTAACCTTTGCCAAACGGATCACATCCCTCAGTGAGGGATTGAAAATGGCGATGAAGATCGTGGGAGGTGATCATCCATTCGTCGTAGCAGTCCCAGAAGGGCCATACGTTGTGGGAAGGATCAAAAATAGTTGGTAAAAAGGGGACTTACCGGTGACAAAAGCTCGTAGTGGAAATAATGAATAATTGACGATCGATTAACCTGCTAATTCAATCAAATATGTTAATTCTTTTGTTTTCAATGTTGATATTTGAAGGGAGGAATTGATATGAGGCGTTACCAAATGTTTATCGATGGGAAATTAGTTGATTCCGTATCTCAAAAGACTTTCAACGTTATAAATCCGGCGACCGAAGAGGTCATTTCGGAAGCACCTGAGGGTACTGTTGAAGACACGCGTGTTGCAATAGATGCGGCTTACAGGGCACAGAAATCATGGGCAAAGCTGCCGGCTATCGAACGAGCAAAGTATCTCAGAAAAATTGCGGATGGGATTCGAAAAAATGCTGAAACTCTTGCAACAACGATAGTTGAGGAACAGGGAAAGATAAGATCACTTGCAAGAGTTGAGGTGGATTTCACGGCTGATTACATAGACTACATGGCAGAATGGGCGAGAAGACTCGAAGGTGAGATAA
This sequence comes from uncultured Thermotogae bacterium, assembly GCA_913056255.1. GTDB lineage: Bacteria > Thermotogota > Thermotogae > Mesoaciditogales > Mesoaciditogaceae > WFSH01. The sequence continues at coordinate 3,405 of CAJXLN010000009.1, forward strand.
TACCGAGTGACCGACCAAATGAGAACATATTCCTTTACAGAATGCCAATAGGAGTTGTGGCAGGAATTCTCCCATGGAACTTCCCTTTCTTTTTGATAGCTAGAAAGATGGCACCGGCACTCATAACAGGCAATACAATTGTGATAAAGCCGAGCTCTGATACACCGAACAACGCTTTTGAATTTGCCAAGATCGTCGCACATACAGATTTGCCGGCTGGGGTCTTCAACCTTGTAAGCGGAAAAGGCTCCGTTGTGGGAAATGAACTCGCTTCAAATCCGAAGATTGGAATAGTAAGCTTCACGGGAAGTGTTGAAACAGGATCGAAGATAATGGAATTAGCTTCGAAAAACATAACAAAGGTGTCACTTGAGCTTGGAGGAAAAGCTCCCGCGATAGTCATGGACGATGCGGATGTAGATCTTGCGGTTAAAGCGATAAAGGACTCTCGTGTGATAAACACGGGTCAAGTTTGCAATTGCGCTGAACGCGCGTACGTTCACGAAAAGATCGCAGATGAATTCATCGAAAAAATGATCGAATCCATGAAAGAAACGACATACGGAGATCCACTCAGAGAAGATGTCGATATGGGGCCTTTGATAAATTCCAATGCCCTAAAATCAGTCGATGGCATGGTCAAAAAGGCAATCGAGCAGGGTGCAAAAATGGTAACGGGAGGAAAGGCAGAAGATAAAAAGAAAGGTTTTTTCTACAAGCCAACCGTTTTGGTAGATTGCAAACAAGACATGGAGATAATTCACAAAGAGATCTTCGGACCGGTTTTACCGATAGTGAAATTCAAAGATTTAGATGAAGCGATCGATATGGCAAATGATTCCGAATACGGCCTTACTTCTTCCATATACACGCAAAATTTAGACGTTGCCATGAGAGCCGCGAACGAGATAAAGTTTGGCGAGACCTATATAAACCGCGAAAATTTCGAAGCCATGCAAGGATTCCACGCGGGATGGAGGAAATCCGGCATGGGAGGAGACGACGGAAAACACGGAGTTGAAGAATTCACCAATACCCATGTCGTGTATTTACAGTACAACCAGAACAAAAAATAAGAAGTCTTTTGGAAGTTCTATGATATGATCAAAAATCGATATTTTATGAGATTTTCCAAATGGAGGTATTCAAATTGAAAATAGCCGTGCTCATAAAGCAGGTACCTGCTACGGATAAAGTTAAGATGGACGAAAAGACCGGCACGATGGTCAGATCTGAAATGGAAGCTGAATTGAATCCATTAGATATGTATGCTGTTGAGGAGGCTGTGAGGATAAAAGAGAGAATGGAAGACACAACTCTTACAGCCATAACGATGGGTCCTCCAGGAGCATCGGATGCAATAAAGGATGCACTTTCAATAGGCTGTGATGATGGATATCTTCTGACGGACAGAAAATTTGCCGGTGCCGATACCTGGGCAACGGCTTACGTGCTTTCTCAATCGATAAAAAAACTCGGTGGATTCGATCTGATCTTTTGCGGAGAGCGGGCAACAGATGGAGAAACGGGACAGGTTGGCTCGTCCGTTGCCACGCAATTGGGCATTCCGCCTTTGACTTACGTGAGTGAGATCGTCGATCTGACACAGAATCATATCAGGGTAAAAAGGGCCATCGAAGGCGGCCACGAAATTATTGAAGTAAAATTACCCGCACTTGTCAGCGTTGTCAAAGAGATAAATGAACCGAGAATTCCAAATTTAGCCGGTAAGATGAAAGCAAAATCCGCCAAAGTTGTGATTATGGATGCAGATACAATAGATGCAGATCCTTCAAAATTGGGGTTGAAGGGATCTCCTACGAGAGTCGTTAAAGTTTTTTACCCAAAACTCACAAGAGGCGGAAAGATCATCAAAGCAAAAGATCCTGAAAATGCCGTGAATGAACTTCTGACTTTTTTGAGATCAAAGGAGATAATCTGACATGGGCCAAAACTCCAAAGAAGTATGGACGTTAGCAGAATTCCGTGGTGGGATGATAAATCCGGTCTCATATGAACTGTTGGCATGGGGAAGGACACTTGCCGATGATCTTGAGGCCGAACTTGCGAGTGTGATCCTAGGGGATGAAATCACTTCGGTGGAAACTCTTTTTCATGAGGGAGCGGACATCGTTTACATTGTGGACCACAAAGGATTGGCCAATTTTCTACCAGACGTTCATTCGAACGTACTCACATCGCTCGCAAAAGAGCACAAACCTGAGATAATATTGGCATCGGCAACTACTTACGGAAGAACCGTAATGCCAATGCTTTCAACGAAACTCGAAACTGGTCTTACTGCGGATTGCACTAAACTTGAAATAGATCCGGAGAGTAAACTTTTACTTCAAACGAGGCCAGCTGTAGGTGGCAACGTCATGGCGACGATCAAGACACAGACCAAACCCCAAATGGCGACGGTAAGGCCAAGATCTAAAAAACCTCTGAAGCCGGATCAGACAAGGAGTGGAAGGATCTTGTATAAAGAATTCAGTCCGCAATTTTTCGAAAGTAAATACACCTGGATCGGATTTGAAAAAGATGAAAGTTCCGATTCACCGATACAGGAAGCTGATATCGTTATCGCCGGCGGGCGTGGAATGAAGGATGAAAATAATTTTGATTTACTTTACAAAATTGCCAAAAAATTAAACGGCGTCGTTGGAGCATCCCGTACGGCGGTGGATATGGGATGGATTCCGTACTCACATCAGGTTGGCCTTTCAGGTAAAACTGTCAGCCCACATCTCTACATGGCATTTGGAATATCTGGGGCAGTTCAGCATATCGCCGGAATGTCATCATCTGACATCGTTGTTGCGGTGAACACAGATCCGGACGCTGCAATATTCGACGTGGCGGATTTTGGAATTGTTGGGGACGCGCTCGAGATCCTTCCGATCTTTTTGAAAAAGTTGGGTGAGAAAGATGGATAACTTTGGCAAAGTAGATGAAAAGATCGTCAAAGCCTTGAGAAATATAGTAGGTACATCTGGCGTTGTGTATGAAGACAGGACGGCTCTTGAAAATTACTCACACGACGAGGCTGGAGGAGAATATTACGCGCACATGCCAGAAGTAGCTGTAAAAGTAGAAAGTGCAGATCAGATATCCAAAATAGTCAAATTGGCGAATTCAGAACATATTCCTATTACGCCAAGAGGTGCAGGAAGCGGTCTTGCAGGTGGTGATGTTCCCATCTACGGTGGGATCGTTTTGTCTGTTGAAAAGATGAACAAAATAATTGAAATAGACAGAAATAACCTCGTTGCCGTTGTTGAACCCGGAGTTGTGACGAACGATCTGTGTAAGAAAGTTGCGGACGTCGGACTTTACTATGCCGGATACCCCATGAGCGTCGAAACGAGTTTTATAGGCGGGAATGTCGCGACGAATGCCGGAGGAAGTAAGGTCATAAAGTACGGCAACACGGGCCATCACGTCATAGGTCTTGAGGTTGTCCTTGCAAATGGTCAAATCGTAGAGTTCGGAGGTAAAAGGAGAAAGGATTCATCCGGGTATGACTTCGTACATCCATTCGTGGGATCTGAAGGAACACTGGGAATATTTTCAAAAATTTACCTAAATCTCATACCTTTGCCGGGTAAAACTGTTGATCTGCTTGCTCCTTTCAAAGACATAGAAAGTGCCATTTCAAATGTCGGCAAACTCATGATAGAAAGCAAAACACTTCCAAGCGCCGTTGAATTCATAGACGGCCTTTCCGTGAAATTGGGATCTGTCTACAACAACATAAAACTCCCATTTCAAGACGATGCAGGGGCATATCTTTTAGTTCAGTACGAGGGCAGAAATAAAGGTGAGATAGAAGATCTTTACGAAATCGGTGGTAAAGTTCTTACGAACGGCGGAGCGATGGATGTTTTTATCGCCGACAACAGAACTAACTCGGAAAAACTCTGGAGAATAAGAAGAAACTGGCTTGAAGGTGTAAAGTCCTTTGATCCTTATGCGCCAACGGGAGATGTTGTCGTACCTACAGATAAAATTCCGGAAATAATGCAGTACATATCCGATATTTCTAAAGATTACAAGGTTCAAATTCCCGTTGCGGGACATGCTGCAGATGGTAATATACACCCCGCTCCCATGAAACCGAAAGAAATCAGCCCAATTGAATGGAAGAATTTATCGGAAGAGGTTCTTGGCAAGATAGCACTCAAAGCAGCAGCATTGGGAGGAGCAATAAGCGGTGAACACGGCGTGGGATTCATAAAAAAGGAACTTTTAAAACAGACAAAATCGGATCAGTATATCTTGATGAAAAAAGTAAAATCGCTCTTCGATCCTAATGGAATAATGAATCCAGGAAAGTTATTCTGAGATAATTATACTAACTCTTTTTCAAAATCCGAAATATAATTTAAATTTGACGGAGAGCAAACTTGCCTTGCAGGTGGCCTCCGCAGCACAGCGAGGACCAGACACCGAAAGGCAATTGCTGAAGTCAAATGACTTCACTTTTAAAGTTGGTTTAGTATAAAAAAGCAGGTGCAAATGCACCTGCTTTCTATTTTTATTCGACGACAAGATCTGAATTTGCCTCGAGTTTTGCTTTTAATTCTTTTTTTATCTGCTCTTGTGGAATCGTCTTTACAATTCCCCGTATGTATTCAGTATCCGTGTCGAAGACGACATTTCTCAAAGAGAGTCTCTTGACTTCTCTCAATACCATGATTTTAAGTACCTGGGGGGGCTGAGAATTTGAACCTTTTGCCCTTGAGAATGCCTGAAGAGATAACTTCCAGCTATAAATTTTCCATTCAGGTCGTTGGACACCCTAAGTATATTATTTAAAATAGAATCTTGATAGAGCTGATTTAACAAGCAACCTCAAGATCAGAAGAGTTCGCTCCATCGGGTACAAAAGAAAAAATATCATTCGAAAGAGATTTGAACCTTCAGCGGCGTTTTGCTCGGATCATCAAAACCGGTATCGAAACTGTGTGTCTCACTTTGTGCGCGACGCTTCCGAAGAGGATGTCCACGAGCCAATTATGTCCGTGGGTCGCCATGGCGATGAGATCCGCGCCGATCTCATCCGCCTTTTCGGGTATGATCCTCTCGGGCTCACCGTATTCTATTATGCAGTTGCATTGAATGCCGGCATCGTTGAAGATTTTTTTCTTTTCTTTGAGGAATTCCTCCGCCTTTTCGGTTTGGTAGGAAAGTTCGTCCCTTGTGTGGCAATGAATCACCCTTATGAGGTACACCTTGGAACTGTGGATCTTTGCCAGTTCTTTGAGATGATCGATTATGACATCGTCAACGGAGGTTCCATCCAAAGGGACAAGGATCTTCTTGTACAATTCAATCACACTCCGGTGAAGGTCTGGTAGATCAAAAACACGTTAAGCGCCAAAAGTACAGCCGTCATGACGGACGCCACACTCAGTTCGGTTTTTCCTATGGCGTACTTGCCCATGATCTTTCTGCTTGCGGTCAGGAAGATCAGGGGGATTATCGTGAATGGAAGCTGAACGCTAAGAACGACCTGGCTGAAGATCAGCAATTGAAAGAAATCTTTGTTCGCAAGGATGATCACGAGTGCCGGGATCGTAGTCGCGATAAGACTGAACCTGTAGAAGTTGCTTCTCGGATCTTCGGGCTTTCCAAGGAATCCGGTTATCACGTTGGCCTCGGCCATCGAAGAGGTTGTCGATGAACTTATCCCGGCCGCAAGCAAAGCTATGCCGAAAATGTAATGGGCCATTGGACCCGCAAGGGGCGTAAGGGTTGCCGATGCCTGTTCTAGATTGTTAACGACTATGCCGTTCTTGAAGAAGACGGCCGCGGCGACTATTATCATCGCGGAATTGACGAGCCAACCCACGAGCATCGCGGAGGTCGTGTCAATGTCTTGAAAGTGCATGAGTTTTCGCTTTCGGGCATCGTCTCCCGACCAATCCCTGCTTTGTATCACGTTTGAATGCAGGTATATGTTGTGAGGCATGACTATGGCCCCGAGTATCCCCATCGCCACGTATATCGTTCCAGGATTGAGCGTTGGCACAAAGGAACTTAAAACGGCGGCGTTCCAATCTGGCTTGACTATGAAAAGCTCTACTATGTAGGAGATCGATATGATGGAAAGAAAGATTATTATGATCCTTTCGACCACGTGGTAACTCTGACCGGCTATGAGGTAAAACTCTATTATCGCAGTCAGTATGGAGCCGAGCCAGTACGGAAATCCGAAAAGAACGTGAAACCCTATCGTTCCCCCAAGAAGCTCCGCAACGTCTGTCGCTACGCAAGCGAGAATGATCGTCACGCCGAGGAAGTTCGAAAGAGATCTCGAATAATTGGATCGTATATTCTTTGCAAGGGATTTTCCGGTTATTATGCCGAGCTTGGCGGCAAGCCTTTGGTAGACAATTAACATAAAGGTACCCAGCGTTATGACCCAGAGAAGGGAGTAGTTGAACTGGGAGCCACCTTCTATGTTAGTAGCCCAGTTTCCCGGATCTATAAACCCTATCGTTATGAGAAATCCAGGTCCGAGGTACCTAAGAAGTTCCGATTTCAATATGTGCTGTGCAAGTCTGCTTTTCAGTATCCTTGGTTTTTTATCGCTCATATTGAAATCTTACACCATCTTGAACGCGATTCAAAAGAACCTGTTCTTTATTTTATCATTTTAAGAGATGTTTCTTGAATGATTTCCTGTGATTGTATTTTGCATTGTCCATGACAGGAAATAATTCTCGTCCCTCTTGTTTTCGTCTTCATCTCCTTTCATTCGCTTTGCTCATTGCGGAGCGCAAGTGGGAAAAATGTTCTCCACTGGAGAACCCCACACATTCTTTAATAATGGATGTCTTCAATCGTTTACTATTTCCATTACTTGCCCCAAGCCATAACGCAATTTATTCTTATGATGGTTCTTTTTTTGTCTTTGACACTGTTGTAAAGTTCTATATGTCTTTTTAACTCTTCATCTGACAATCTTTGTGTCTTAGGTATTACGATTCTAATAATACCACCATTTATCGATTTTTTTACAATTTTTTGAAATAGAATCTTGATAGTACTGATTTAACAAGCAACTTCAAGATCAGAAGAGTTCGCTCCATCGGGTACAAAAGAAAAGATATCATCGAAAGTGATCGGAAGAAATGAATAAAACTTGCATTTTAAGACCTGACCCCAGATTCTCTTCTCTTTTTTCATCCGTTTCAGGATTACTTTCCGACAAGTTCAGGGCTAGATGGTTCGGAGATGGCTAAGAAGCAGGTCATAGAGATAGTCGAAAACAATCCTGTCTTCATTCAACAATCCAAGGACAACATGATTAAGGAGATGAACACTTCCAACTTTTCAGACCAGAATCCTTCAAAGCTCTCAAACATAATAACGAAGATAGACAACGTCGAAAAGAGTGCGCTTGCAAACAAATCGCCGATAGCCCAATTTCTCATCAAAGCAACATTCAACATGTGTGTACGGTAGGAACTGCCGAAATTCAAGCCTGTGGAGATCGTGTAAGATCTGTCCTTAAGAAGGCAATGATCTGTGAATCAAGAAGCCATCTGATTTGTCTGATGGTAGTTCACGCTATCTTGCACCAAGCATCGTTAAGGAAGTGACGGTCGAAGCGGATATGACTATTCCTCCTGCAACGGCAAGGATTGACTTTCCACGAGGCATCTCAAAGAGCACACTCAACAAGGAACCCGTCCAGGCTCCGGTGAGCGGAAAGGGAATTGCAACGAATACCATTATCGCCCATATTCCGTATTTCTCTATCTTCTTTCGATGCTTTTCTTGACGAGTTTGTGAAAATCGTTCTACAAATCTTCCTACAAATGGAATTCTTCTCTTAACCCAGGGCATTATTGCTGTGAAAAAAAGTATTACAGCTATGGCCGGCACCATGTTGAATAGCATCGATACGATGGTTACGATCAGGGGATTAAGATGATAAACCAACACTCCGAGTGGAATGGCACCCCTTAATTCAGATATGGGGGCCATTGCCAAAAGTGCCACCTGTACTAAACCATTCATAGTTCAACGATCTCGTTGTCTATCAACCTTGTTTTCCCGACAAAAGCGGCCGTTGCGATCAAAACTTTCGATGTGATTTCGCTGATGGGTTGAAGTGTCTTTTCATCGACGATCTCGAAGTACTGAACACGAACGTGCGGATACTTCCTCATCAAGTTGATCGCTTCGATGCGGATTTTATGAAGATCGCGACGACCGGATTTGAGCGCTTCAGTTGCGTATTCCAAAGCTCTATGAAGTGCAAGGGCATCGCTTCTTTCCTCAGGAGAAAGGTAAGTGTTTCTGGAGCTTAATGCCAATCCATCTTTTTCACGAACGATTGGCATTTCCACGAGTTCAACGTTCATGTTCAAATCTTCTACCATCCGTCTCAAAATTCTGAACTGCTGGGCATCTTTTTGTCCAAAATAAGCTCGAGTGGGTTTAACGATGTTGAAAAGTTTGTTCACTACCAGCACAACACCATCAAAATGTCCCGGCCTGTAATAACCGCAAAGATGATCGCCAAGATGAGAAACATGAATGGAAGTGAAAAAATCTTTGGGATACATGTCCGAAACTTTTGGGGTGAACAGATAATCCACTCCCTCGTTTTCAAGCAGTTCGGAATCTCTTTTCAAATCTCTTGGATAATCGTCAAGGTCTTCATTGGGCCCGAATTGTGTAGGATTCACAAAAATGCTGACGACCGTGACATCGTTATCCTTTCTAGCTTTTTTTATAAGAGAAAGATGTCCTTCATGAAGAAACCCCATGGTCGGCACAAATCCCACAGTTTTTCCTTCATATTCTTTGGATATGTTCTTCATTTCATCAACATCATTAACGATCTGCAATGCTTTCTCCTCCTTTTAATCGATTTTCAATCATTTTTCTCAATGTAACCGCGATTTTTTCTTTTTCGACCATTCCAACTTTAATTCCATTTTCATATACGACTCCACCAGATTTTGTGCCAAAAACGGCAATGTCAGCATCTCTCGCCTCTCCAATGCCGTTAACGAAACAACCCATGACGGCAACTTTCAAACTCGTGTTCATATCATTCAACTCTTTTTTCACCTCTTCGGCCAATTCTTCAACGTTTATTTCCGTTCTGGCACATGTCGGACATGCAACAACTTCGATTCCCTCTACGGCATGAACGGCTTTAAGTATTGAGTAAGCGATGGAGACTTCTCGCACTGGATCACCGGCTATCGATACCCTCACGGTGTCCCCTATTTTCTCGCGAATAAGATGACCAATTGCAAATGCAGACTTTACAACGGCATCTTCGTAAACACCGGCTTCGGTAACACCAAGATGGATTGGATGATTCGTAAGTTTTGCCAATTTTTCGTTAGCCAATACGGTTTCCACGGCGTCAGATGATTTAACTGCAACCACTATATCGTCGAAAGCCACGGATTCCAGCATTTTAACCTCATCCATCGCGCTTGTCACCAACGCTTCAACTCTGTCATCGAATTTTTTAAGGTAGTTTTCATCGATCGAGCCCATATTAGCGCCCACTCTTATTGGTACTCCATGATCGGAAGCCACTTTTGCAACTTCTTTGACTTTCCATTTTGCACCTATGTTTCCAGGGTTTATTCTAACTTTGTCAACTCCTGCCTTTATGGAACTTATCGCCAATTCGTAATCGAAATGGATATCCGCAACGAGTGGTACGGTGGTTGCTTTTTTTATCTCTTTCAACGCCTTCACACATTCTTCATCATACACACTAACTCTAACGATCTTACAGCCAGCATTTTCGAGTGCTTCTATCTGTTCAAGTGTTTTTTCAATATTCTTCGTATCGGTGTTTGTCATAGATTGAACCACGATTGGCGCATCTCCACCAATTTCCACATTTCCCACTTTTACAATTTTAGACATTTTTACCTCCAGGGGTTCTCTTTTCAATTTTAAAGACCAATTTGTACTGTTTCCAAAAAAACCAGATCATGAGAATTGCAACGGCAACAATTCCAATAATAGGCCATTCAAGGACTAACAGAGAGTACAGGTATATTGAAATCATTTCCATAAAAGCGTTAATTTCACCAAAACCAAGGCTCTTCATTCTTAACGAAATATCGTAGGGTTTTATTTCCACACTCAAATAATTCTTTTCTCCAACAAGGGCATAAGGTATGGGAGATTTCGAAATGGTTGCGTGTTTTCCGATCGATAATACCAGATCAACATCATGAGTTTTCAAAATATTTTTCAATCGTTCAGAGCTTTTAACATCAAGAGTTTTACCCTTTGATTTTGTCCACAAAGGTGGAATATTCATCGCGACGATACGATGTGAAAAAGTGGAAGCAGTCGATAGTCTATGTGACAACCAATTCAATTGTTGAGGAGACAATCTGCCATTTGCATCGTTTAGCATAACGAAATAAGTATTCCCCACCTTGAAACTGTAATCGTAGTTTCCGAAAATGTCGTAATAGTTTTGATATCCCTGATCGCTGAAATCCATAGGACCTGGGATGGCAATGAATGGTTTTTCAAAAGTTCTTATCTCGTGAACCAATATTCTGTACTTCGCCCGATCACCAGAGTACACCATGTTCCCAAGATCTACGATGAATGAAGTGTCAGTGGAAGAGGAAAGTTTACCAAGTACATTAAAACTTCGGAAAGTGTTTCCAACGGCGTAGAAGGAAAATTCTTGATCTCTTTTTATCTTTTGAATCTTCAGGATATTGGAGTAGTTGAGATCTTTTGCTTTTATTGGAGAATACGATTCGTACAGTGCGTAAGATACGAAGAAACCTAATACGACCCAAATGGAGATATTTACTATAACACTGAAGACCTTAACGTACTTCTTCGCAAAACGTGAAATAAAATAGATAACCACCGCTATACCAGCTATTGCAAAAGTCGTGATCCAAACTACATGCATACCAACATTGGAAAGTCCCAATTGAAAACCCAAATAAGTCAGAATCGACGACCAAATTAGCGTACCAAAAAAAGTGTAGATTGTGAATGACCAGATATTCATTCTGGCCATCCCTGCCGGAATGGAAATAATTCCTCTGACTATTGGTAAAAGCCTTGTCGTGAATACTGTAAAGTTACCGTATTTTTTAAACCATTCGTTGGTTATCTCAAGATGCCTTTCAGAAATGAAAATGTACTTACCCCATTTTTTGACAAAAACCTTTCCCAAAAAATCTGCCAAGTAATAAAGTACCATTGAGCCAATCGTACCGCCTATTGTTCCTGCCAGTATCACCCCAAAAACACTAAGTTTCCCTGCCGCCGCAAGGTACCCTCCAAAAGGAAGAATAATTTCACTTGGTATGGGAATCATGAAACTCTCAAGGGCCATTGTAATAACAATTCCCAAATATCCACCAGATTGAATAGCCCAGATTGTAAAGAGAGTCAGATAGCGAAAGACCCATGTGAACACTTTAGCCTCCAAATCTGATTACATCTAAATATGTGATGTACACGAAGAATGCCATGAGTAGGAAAAAGCCAATGGTATGTATATATCCCTCGATCTCTGGATTCACCCTTTTACCCGTGATCATCTCAATGACGGAAAAAACAAGATGTCCCCCATCCAGGGCAGGAAGTGGAAGGAGATTTATGATCCCCAAATTGAGCGTGATAAATGCGATCAGAGTCCAGAGTACCTGCATACCTTCGCTGGATGCCTGTCCAACCATTTTTACCAAACCTACCGGACCTACAAACTGGTTCAACGCGTTTTTCGTTTTGAAAATTTCTCCAAGAAAGATCAACATCTTTGTGAATATTCTGTTGGTACGTATTACACCGTATTTTATCGCTTCCCATGCGCCGGGATACCAGTTTCCGTAAGCTGGATAGGTTGTGAGCGAATTCAAAAGGGCACTGAATTGTTTTTTGTCAAGAAGAAGGCTCATTTTCTTCCCATTTCTCTCAATTTCTATTTTGGTTTCTCTTGTGGCGTGATACGGAATGGACTCCAAAACTTTATTTTCGTTCAATATCACAAAGCTGCCAACATTATTTTGGGCGTAATTGGCCACGAAGAGTGCATTTTGGAAATTAAAAGATGTATTACATTTAACACCGTTGATCGATAGAATTGTATCATTAGGTTTCAATCCAACCGAAGGATCGGCAGATGCTACCTTATTTGAGAAAAGGGCCATGTATATTCCCATCTCTCTTGAACGTGGCAACATTTGGTATCCGAGCAGAGTCGCCGTAGCTCCATTTGAAAATCCCAGAACAGAGCCATTGCTGATTTTCAATTTATCATCAAAAGGTATTCCATCTATTTTCGAAAGACGCACATTTGACGGAACAGTCCCTTTCAAAACCATGAAATATTGTGGACCAATTTCTCTTGGCGTTAAGGTTGTTCTCAATGTTCGGCCGTTACGTACGTAAAGAACATCCAGTTTTTTCTGGCCTTTTACAAACCAACTAACTTCTGTCGGGGACAAGATGACGTGACCGTTGATGTACTTGATCCTATCACCGAATTGAAGTCCAGCAACTGCAGCTGGAGAATCCGGTATTATCCAATCCATACGCGCTTCCGGAAATCCCCACGCGAGAGAAACGAATATCATGATAAGGTAACCTGTTATTATGCTGAATAGAGGACCGGCAAAGACTATCAAAAAGCGTTTCCACGCTTTCTTCGAGTACAGCAAGCGTTCTTTGGGAATTCCTTCGACATTTTCAATCTGAGGATCGTCACCGGCCATCCGCACATATCCTCCAAGAGGAATGGCACGCAATCTGTAAGCGGTTTCTTTTCCTTTTATAGAAAATATCTTCGGACCGAATCCGACGCAAAATTCCATGACGTAGACCCCGAAGGATTTTGCGAATATGTAATGTCCAAACTCGTGTGCTACCACTATTCCAAGAAATATCACGATGAAATAGAAAATACTCAACAGCATCTTTTCACCATCTCCCTGGCTAAACGACGTGCCTTTGCATCAACGGCTTCAATTGATTCATAATCGTTTAAGATTTTCGGCCAATTGTTTTCAAGCACCTTTTCGACGATTCTGTAAATATCGGTGAAGTATATCTTCTTTTTCAAGAAAGCTTCAACGGCGATTTCATCCGCAGCATTGTAAACAACTCTCGCTCCATCTCCCTCATTCAGGCACTCATAAGCCAAATTCAGAGCTGGATATCGTGTGGGATCTGGCTTTTCAAAAGTGAGCTCACCAAATGGTGAAAAACCTTCAAAGTTTTCCGTTCTCTTTGGGTAATGGCATGCGTATGAGATTGGCAAACGCATGTCCGCTCTGGAAGCGAGCATCTTAATGGTTCCATCGTTCAACCTTATCATTCCATGAACCTTTCCCTGCGGGTGAAGCACAGCCACGATCTTATTCACGGGAAATCCGAAGAGAAAATGCGCCTCCATGATTTCCAAACCCTTGTTGAACATTGTGGCGGAATCCACCGTTATTCGTGCACCCATGTTCCAAATCGGATGCTTCAACACCATTTCCGGAGTCACATCTTTCAAATTTTCGATGGGTACATCTCTAACAGCACCACCAGAGGCTGTTATGAATATCGATTCAACCGGCGATTTTTCTCCATCGATGAGCTGAAATACCGCGTTGTGTTCACTGTCGACTGGAATGATTTCGCAATTGGAATCCTTCACGGATTTTAGGAAGAAATCTCCTCCTGCCACAATAGATTCTTTGTTGGCAAGGCACAACCTGTTGGAATACTTCGCGGCAGTTATCGCGTGCTTGAGACCGGCAAATCCGGCTATACCGACGACAACTTGTTCTGGATGTGTTTTTTCCATAAGTGCTTCTATTGCATGGTCACCACAAAAATCGATATCCTCAGCACGATCACCCGTTAAAGCCGTTAATGCGCCTGGAAATTCCGCTTTTTCTTTCAAAAGTAACTTTGCACTTTGGTGTGCGCTTATTCCGACAACTTCAAATTCTTCAGATCTTTTCAAAACATCGAGAGTCATCTTTCCAATAGTTCCCGTGGCGCCGAGAACTACGATCTTTTTCGATTGAATAAAACCATCTCCTTCATCCATTCGGGAAGTTCTGTTCTTGTGTGTGCGATAAAGTCTTCCATGTTTTTGTAAGGCCTTTCGAATTCTATTCTGGACAAGATGGATTTCCCAATTCCGGGAACCCATCTCAAAAGTTTCAAAGGTTCTGTATTCAAATCAACGGGAATTGGAAGCGCGGTTAATGAACGTTGACCGTGATCAACAACCACACAATCGATGTGTGTACGCAGTGGCAAAATCTTTGGAATTCCGATCAATATGGGATATGTCCCCATTTGACGTCCGTAAGACAGATTTCCTGAATGCTTTTCTACGATAACGTCCCTCAAGATCGTACCTTGAGGAAAGACACGTTTTAACATGGGATGATCGAATTTATTCCGCAATACGTATTTATGATGTCGATAAAGTCTTTCATCTACGCGTGGCATTTTTCCCCCAAGTGCTTCAAATAAAGGAGTGCCAGGAAAAGCCATCACTTTTCTTACATTCACGCGCCTGATCATCAATCCGGATTCTAAGATTCTCATAAGAATTCCTTCGTTGATCTTGTAAGTTGCGCGTCTCTCGGCAGTAAGACCGTACAGTAAATTGATACCTGGTAAAAGTTTCGGCACTCCTTCGACCCTTTTAGCTCCTATCAAGTTTACCATTTGAATCACTTCTATGAAATGTTTTTCACTGATTTTTAAGTTGTTTGCCTTGATAACTTGAGGATCGAATGATTCCACACCCATTGAAAGAATGTCTCCTGGTGTATTGTATTCAACAATTGTAGCGACCATTTTCTCAACTGGTTTAATATGTGAATACATGTAACCTGGATTCGCATTGTCAGTGTGAAGCGTTTTCAAATCCGGAGCAACTTCTCTGATTCCCATGTACAAATCCTTCAACGCTTCGGGTTGAGGGGTAACTTTGCCCATATAGGCAAAAATGTTGGATATTCTTCCAAGTCTGAAATGTCTTGCGCCTGAGTCATACAAGGATTTTACCTCTTCGATTATATCCTCAACTGGTCTTGATACGAACTCTCCAAACAGCGGTTCGGTGCAAAAGGAGCAATGAGTTTTCCTCTCACAACCCATGCCCAATTCCAACTCACACATAAGGTCAGGAAAGTTCGGGTGCTCTTTTACGATTGGTGCGCCCAAAATCGCTGCACGTTTGATAAGAGCGATTCTTCCTTTCTTCCACTCCTTGCCAGTGAAGAGCTTGTACATTTTCATTTCGTATCCTCGCCACATTTTGGCGTCGTATTTCTCAAATGTGTTCGGCCGTGCGACAACACCTCCCGACCTGTCAATGGAGTAGGCAGCCATTGAACCAACGAGAATTTTGAGTTTGGAATCGAATCTCACGGCTATTTCTTGAGCCTCCCTGACGGTCATCGGGGTTCCACCCATGTAATTTCCAGGAACGGTTACTCCACCGATAACCACAAGAATATCTGAATTTGGGATTTCAGAATCACGAATCTGATCTATCGTCTTGTATTCAATCTCGTAGTTGGCCATATGCGCAAGACCGGTAATGTAGCGTGGATAGGTGGACAAGTACGGTGGGACTCCAAAATGAGCGGGCTCGTCAACGTAACCATCTATTATAAGGACTTTCAAATGAAAATCTCCTCTTTTTTTCGGTATTGCAAGGCTTCCGCTATGTGAGAAAGTGATATTCTCTCCTCACCCGCCAAATCCGCGATCGTGCGCGAAACTTTTAGAGTTTTTTCCATGGTCCTTCCCGTCAGTCCGAGTTTTTTGGAAGCGTTTTTGAAAAAGTTCTCTTCTCTTTCTCCAAGCGTACAGAATTGTCTTACTTCTTTAGCCGTGAGTTTCCCATTCAATTTTTTGGCACGATTCATCTGAATTTCAACGGCTTTCATAACTCTATTTCGCACTTTTTGAGAAGATTCCGCGGATTTTGTGGAAGCGTATCGATCGTAATCGACTTTTGGCACATCGACAAACACATCCATTCTATCAGCAATTGGTCCCGATATTCGCTTGTTGTATCTGACAATTTCAGCCATCGAGCACGTGCAATGGTGAACGCCATCGTTCACACCAAACCATCCACAGGGGCAAGGATTTTGCGCGCCTATGAGCAGGAATTTTGAGGGATACGTGTGAGTTTCCCTAACACGTGAGACTGTTATCACTCCATCTTCGAGAGGCTGTCTCAACGCTTCCAAAACATCGCGTCTGAATTCCGGCAATTCATCCATGAAGAGAACTCCGTTGTGCGCAAGTGTCACCTCACCAGGTTTTGCCCTATTCCCGCCGCCAACTATAGATGCCGTCGATGCGCTGTGATGAGGACTTCTGAATGGTCTTACACTTATGGGAAAGCCATCTAACAGGCCGGCAGCCGAATATATCTTAGTGGATTCGATGATTTCGCTTTCCGTCATGGGAGGCATGATCGTCGGGAAGCGCCTTGCCAGCATGGTCTTTCCAACACCTGGAGCTCCCTTCATTATAACATTGTGAAATCCAGCGGCCGCTATTTCAAGAGCGCGCTTGGCATATTCTTGGCCTCTCACTTCCGAAAAATCAACTTCGTACTTAGTTTCTGTTTTCACGGGATGATACTCTATTTCCGGAAAATTAGAATCTCCTTCCATTAATCTCACAACATCATTGAGTGTGTCAACAGCATAGACGTTTGGAATGTTAACAAGTGAAAGTTCTCTTTTATTGGCCATGGGTACTATCGAACCCATGTTTTTTCGCTTTTCAAGCATTATGGGCAGTGCACCGTTTATCTTTCTCAAAGTACCATCAAGACCTAATTCTCCCACCAGCATCCATTTCTCACTTTTATGGATTTTACCTGAAGCCATGAGTATGGCTATCGCGATTGGAAGATCCAACAAAGTTCCTTCTTTTTTCAAGTCGCTAGGTGCAAGATTAACGGTGATTTTGCCTCTGGGCAGTTCGAATCCGCTGTTTTTTATCGCACTCATCACGCGCTTTCGACTTTCCTTCACCGCCGTGTCTCCGAGGCCAACAATTTCCCATTCTTGCACTATTGATCTCGTATTTATATCAGCCTCTACATCTATTTCCAAAACTTTCAAACCTGACAAAACGGCACTTTTAACCCTTGAGTAATGCAAATGCAACCTCCTCCTTTCCATAAAATTATATCATCTATACTAAGAAGATAAATGAAAAAGAGGGGAAAAAATGGAGTGGTTGAAGTTCCTGGATATGGTGCTCGTGGTTTTTGTTGTTTACATTCCTTTACTTATCGGAAAATCCAGAAGAAGTGAGGAATCCGTCTTTTGGGCATCTGTCATCTCTTTGATACTCACCGTGTTGGTCTTCTTTTTGATCAAAACCGAAAGTGTTGAATTCAAAGAATTCGGTCCGATCTCCGTAATTGTGGCTTCCACATTTGGATTTGTCACATACGGGCTTTACAGGTTGAACTTTTCATGGGAAACAAAAGTCTATTCACCTATCACGTGGTTGGCGTTGCTTCCAATAATCGATAATGTGATCTTCAGGAAATACGGGCTTTATTACATGTCGATGCTCTCTCAAAAGCTACAACTTTTGGATTGGAACATTCAAGAAAATGTGATCATCGTTGCACTTCTTTGCGCCTTTATCTATTTTCTTGTTTTTGTGCGAAAAAATGCTTTTCAAGCTATAGCAGAAGGTGCAGTAGCTTTTATCCTTTCCATCATTGCCGGTCACATTTATTTGATCCATGGATTGTTTAACGCCATTTTAGCCCAGAGTGCGTTCAGCTTTTGGAGAATGGTTTTTGCCTGTCATCCTCATTCGAAATGACCTTTCCCCTTTTCCTTTCATAAATTCTTAGAAGTTCTACAACGAATACCATCGTTGTAAATGCTCCGATGCCTATCCCAACTGACATTAAAAAGCCGAGTCTTACGTACAACAAAAGAGGAGAGAACAGAAGCGAACCAAATCCAGCCATCAGTCCAAGCGTGTTATCAACGATAACGGGTCCCACTTCTTTTAGAACAAGATCAACGTTGCCAGTTATTCTGTAGCGAGTGATCGTGTGTATGGAATAGTCTATGACGAGTCCCATGAGCACACTTGACACGATGGCAGTAGAAACTTCGAGATACATGTGCCCGATACCCATGACAAAGAAATTCAGTACCACTGCCAAAATTATTGGCACCGACGCTATCATGGACAGGTAAAAACTTCTGAAGATGATGAGTAGCAAGAGCAATATGAACAAAAATGATATGATTATCGTTGAAATTTGATTTGTGACTATGGAAGAATTCATGGATGCGGTGAGTAAGGCGGGAGAAGCAACATAAACGCTGTATCCTTTTAATTTTTTTGAGAGATTTTCAATTCTTTCAGCGATCTTCTTTATACTTAGAGTATCCGTGTAAGGTGTTTTTACCAGAAATCTCGTAAAATCTTTCGAAACCCATTCAGAAAAGTATGTTTTGTAGGTTGGATTCCGTGAAAGAATTTGGATGATCGGGAAAGGAATGTCGAATTCTTTGGAAATGTCAAGCGCTGAATTCACACCACTTACACCGTGGATTTTTTTTATTTCATCGATGAAATTTTCAAGCTGTTTCGCATCAAACGATGTGAAGGGTGAGTTTTTACTCACAACCACATAAAGTGGTAAAGTCCATCCGAAATATTCATTTGCCACTCGAGAAGATCTTCTAACGGCTGAATTCGCCTTGAAATACCCAAATTCATTGGAATTCACCTGAACTCGAGATATGAATATCGGAGAGATTGCCACAATTGCTAACACCACGATCATGGATATTTTATTGAATTTTGAAGACGGCATAACACGAAACTTCAACGTATGCGAGATGCGTTTGTGAAGATCAAAGAATTCGCCTATAGCAGGAATTAGAACTATGGAGAAAAGTGCACTTATTCCCACACCCATTGCGACAAGCTCTCCCAAGGTTTTGAATGCAGCAATCCCAACGAATACGAAAGTTGCAAAAGCAATGGCGGTGGTGAGAGCGGACATGAATATCGGGATTGTCTCCTCGTGTAAGGTTCTTTTAACCGCTCCCACATGATCCATTTTTTCCCTGTTGCTCATATATCTATCCATGAAATGTAGACCGTAGGAGGAGCTCACGACGATTACGAATATTCCAACTGTAGCGGTAAGAACGTTCAAAGATATGTTAAGCATACCGGCTATTCCATACGTCCATAATGTTGAAAGTAGAGATATGAGCGGTGGTATGGCTGCCGCTAATACATTTCCTAATTTGAGAAAGTACAGTAACCATATTAAGCCAAAAAGCAAAGGAGGATATACAAGGGCAAACAGAAGAGTGGAGGAGTTTATAGAAGATTCTACCACATCATCGCCTGTGATGAAGTACTCAAATCCATCAGGAATGTTCTTAGCGAGGACTTTTTTCACATCGCTTACGACATTTTTTGAAACGTTGAGTATTACCGCTAAAACGTGTCCAGAGGAATCGATAAGGTTTCCTTCGTAAAGAGGAGAGTTCAAGACTTCCGTTGCATTTGAAGATGGAATGCCGTTTTTGAAGTAAGGCCTGGACGAAAGACCACCAAGTGTTAATCTTACTTTTGCAGAGTCGAAAATAGACTGAACTGTAGTTACTCCCTTGATTTTTTTCAAGGTCTCAACCACTTTATATGCGCGCATTGCAACGTCTTTATTGAATATACTCGGAGTTTTCAGTATAACCATTATCTGATCCGAACTTCCGAATTCTTTTCTCATTTTTTCCATGGCAACAATAGCCGGATCGTTTGGAGGGACCAGAGATTCTGTTCCCTTCATTTGCAATTTTCCAACGAATAAAATGAGAACGAAACTCACCAAACTGAATACAACAAAAACGATTACAGAAAGCTTCCTACTCATTCGCATGAACGATCACTTTGTTCCTCCCACTTTCTTTGGCTTGATACAAAGCCTGATCTGCCATTTCCACCACCTCGGTAAAACTCTTGGAATCATCTCGCTCCGCGATACCACCACTTATCGTCACGACCAATTCCGGAACACTTTTTGAAAGATGAGATTTTTCTATCTTCTGTCTGATACCGTCAATGAATTCAAAAAAGTTCTCATTTCTTTCAGATATGATGAGAAATTCTTCTCCACCAAAGCGGGCCGCAAAAGAATTGAATTTTTCAGCCGAATTCTCGAGTATTCGTCCTATACTTGCTAGCACTTCATTACCAATTGCATGGCCGTAAGTATCGTTGACCTTTTTGAAATGATCTATGTCTATTATGGAAAGGACGAAATCTTTTCCATCGTTCCAAAGTACTCTGAGTTTCTCTTCGAGAGCTCTGTAATTGGCAAGTCCAGTCAGATCGTCAAAATTCGCATTACGCCTGTATCCTTCCAACTGAGATCCGATCTTCAAAATTCCCCCAAGCTCTTCTGAAATTATGGAAAGGCTGTTGTTTTCTCTATCAGAAAATGCCCTGTCTCTCCAAATCGCAACGACACCCTGTTCTTTTGAATCGAAAGATATAACTTTTGAGATCCATGCAAATTCTTCATGTTCGTTCTCACCATCAATGCTCACGTAATTTCGTTTTTGAGGATAAGATGGTCTGCTCAATTGTGAAAGCATCCATTTTTCGAGAAATTCGTGATCGGATATGGATGAATAAAGATTCATTTCGTCAACACTAATGGAAAGCAGTGCCATCGCTTTTATCTCAAAAATTTCTTTCAGCAGATCGTTTATTTTTCTGATCGTGTAATTCATGTCTTCAACGTGGTTAAAAAGCCTTCTCACTTCTCCTCTTAGAGAAGTTTCAACCAGCAATTTGTCAAGCGTATCACCAAAAGCACGCTTTCCATTCTCTGAATTCGGTAATTTGAGACTCGAATTTTTTTCCATTTCTTGTAACTTCGAATCGATCAGGTTAAAGCCATTTTCCGAATCCTTTTGGATATAGGCGTTGGCTCCGGAATATTTACTCCAGAATTTGTCAAGTGATTCGGAAGAAGCAGTTAGAAGGAGGATGGGAATGGATGAAAAATTCGGATCGTTTTTCAAAAGCCTGCATAGTTGATAGCCGTTGAGACCCGGCATCACAACATCTGATATTACAACCTCTGGAAGCACTTCATGAATTTTGAAATAAGCTTCAAGCCCATCATTTGCCACTACGACATCGTGACCTTTGGAAATCAAAAAATCTCTTAATACAGCTCTCCACATTTTGCTGTCATCTGCATAAACGATTTTCAATTCTCTTCTCCTTCTCCCGCTTGTATCTTATGAAGATAGTGTACAACATTTTTGTAAAATTGGAAAGACTTAAAAAACCTTAAAATTCAAAAGCTCTAATCTTGTTTTTTTATCCAATTTGCTATGTTCACTAAAAGCTTTTCGTAAACATGAGAGGATTTTTCGTAATCCAACGGCGACGGCACTCCCACGACCGGCGTGAAAATATGACTTAGAGATGGATACCATTCAAATGTGAAGAGTTTACTTGAACCAAAAGCTTTTTTGAACATGTTAAAATCCTTCATCGTTACCTGATAATCCTTTCCACCCTGACAGATCAAAACAGGCTTTGAAAGGCTTTTAAGGATCTTCACAGGAGAGTATTTTTCGAGCTCGTAGTAGTAGGATGCAGGAGCTCCCATAACGTATTTGGAACTTCCCAATTCATGTTTTTCCAGCAATTCGAGCTCTTTTACGATCGAATCCATCTTTTCTTTGGTCGCTTTGTCTTTCGTGAGACTTGAAAGGTATTCGAACTGGTCTACGCTTAACGCCGCCAGTGACCTTGCAGGTGCGGCAAGCATTATAATTCCAACAATTTTGCCATTTTCCTCGGCTATTTTCGGTGCAAGATATCCACCAAGGCTGTGACCAAGAACGAAAACCTTATTCACAAAGGATGCTTTTAACATGTAATTGATCGCATACGATGCATCTTGCAAGTAAACATTTTGCACATTCACAGGTTTTACTTTCACACCGTAAACGTACGCTCTCTTATCATATCTCAAAACGGCTATTCCCCTTGATGAAAGGCCATACGCGAGATCTTTGAAGGGCTCATTTGGGCCGATACTCTCATTCATATCGGAAGGGCCTGAACCTGGAATTAAAACCACAGCGGGAAATGGCCCTTTTCCTTTTGGGATCGTCAATTCCGCCGGAAGTTTCCATTCGTTGCCTATTTCTATTTTTTTCACGCTGAATTTTTTTGAATCAACATAAGATGGAAGAGAATATTTCGGTGCCCTTCCAGGCGCTATCCACAAACCGGCAACTTTGAGATTGCTGTCAAGTACGACTTTTATGTCCAAGTACGTTTTTTCAAATTTCGTACTCACAACGACAACCACGTACTCACCACTTCTGACGGCGTTAAGATTCGCGATGAGCTCATATTTCCCGAACTGTGCCTGAAGGCTCTTCCAGGTAGCACTCAATTTCGAAAGTGGCAAAGCGGTGGACATTTTCGGGGTGAACATTTCTTCGGCAGAATTGAAATTGCCATTTGCAAGGTACTCAACGAAATTACGAGCGGTTTTGATTTGAATCCCCGGAAAAAGCCCCGTCGCAAGCAAAGTAAGTGGCAACAAAACGATCATCAACACCGTTAATAATCCCAAACTTTTTCTCATCTTAAACTCCTCCCATTCATGATGAATTCAATTTACATCTTTACAACACTCATTCCATTCTCCTTTTTAATGTTAATAACTTTTTCTGCCATCTCCCTAAAAGTTTCATCGTGTGTTACAACTAATATTTGTTCCATATTTTCGAAAAGCTTTGGAAGATATTCGGACAGAGACCTTCGGCGTTCTTCGTCCAAATTCACCGTAGGTTCATCGAATATGGCGAATTTCGTCGATGAAAATGTTTCGGTAAGAGCTGCCCTTATCGCAAGTGCAACCACCATTTGTTCACCACCGGAAAGGAGTGAAAAACGTCTATCAGATGAAGATCCCTCAATTGGAGATATGAGATGAACGTCGTAATCATCGCTCCATTTCACAATATCCACTTTTTGGGTAAGGGCTCTGTACTTTTCAGTTGCCCTCGTTGCGATGAATTTTCTGTACCTACTCGCCATTTCGGGACCCATAACACCAAGCAATTTTCTGATTTTTTCGGCAAGATGTTTCTTCTTTTCTAAAAATTCCTTGTCTTTTTTCAGCTTTTCCGACTTTTCCTTTGCATTCTTGAACTTTTTGAGATCGAGCTCTAAAGATTTTATCCTTTCTCTTACACTTCCAAATCGACTGTTAAACTCATCTTTCTTTTTGTCCAAGGTGTTGATCTCTTTTTCGAGAGAAGATATCTCTTCATCACTGTAAGAATTCGAAACCTCTTCGAGCCGTGTTGATACATTTTCAAATTCGACTTTTTTGATTTTAAGTTCTGAAACTGTGTTTTCAACCCTTTTACTGATTTCATCGATACCCATCGCAATGTTGATGTTTTTCATGTACTCTTCGTGAAAGGGTTTGAGTTGATTTGCGGTGTTTGAAAGTTCAAGGTAGCGTTTTTTCAGTTCTTCCAGTTCTTCACGTGCTCTTGAAAGGGATGAAATTTCGGATTTCAAATCTTCTGACTTGTCATTGAAGCTGACCTTTTGATGCTCGTACATTTCGATTTTTTCTTCGCACTTTTTTGTCTCTTCAGAGTGTGCCCTTTTTTCTTCTTCCAGCGATCTTACGTCTCTTTTCAGATCATCCATCTTAGCATCTATCGAACTCACTTCAGTTAGATTTTTTTGATGTACTCCGTTGAGCTCCCTCAAGCGTGAGTTGACGTATTCTCTGGCAGCTAACGGTTCCAAATTCGTGACACTCATCACCTCTTCGAGAGACGATCTGAGATCATCTATCATCTTTTCTTTATCATCACGCAATTTTTGAAGTTTTTGCTTTTCATTTTCATTTTCAGCCATTTCCGATTTGAGTTGTGAGATCTTATCTTTTACACTTTGCATCTCTTCGTACTCACTTTGAAGTTTACGCTCCACAACTTCAAGGGATGAAAATTCTCTCTTGAGATTTTTTATTTTTTCATCGAAGTATTCCGATACATCTTTTCCTTCAACGTTAAAGCACTTTTCTTGCAATATCGGACATACGCCATTTTCAAGTGAACTCCTTGAATTTTCAAGTGTACTCATTTTTTCTCTCAACTCTATTTTCTTTTCCTTAACGGATTCAAGTTCTTTTGCTTTTTTCTCAAAAAATTCAATCTTCTGAGTCTGATTTTCAATTTCTTCAGGATAATCTACGTTCTTTATACGGTTGCGAGCAGTTTCTATCATGCCATCTGTTCTTGAAAGTGAATCCGTGATCTTCTGAACAGTTGTTGAAAGTGATTGAAATGATCTGAGCTCTTCCAAAATTTCGTTTCCCTCACTGACCTTTTTCATTTTTTCATCTTCCAGATCTTTCAATTCTTTCTTCTTGCTGTTTATCTTGTCATTAAGTGTGTGAAGAGCTTCTTTGTGTCTTTCTACATTTCCTTTTTCGTGCGTTATTTCTGCTTCAGCTCTTTCGATCGCGTTATTGATATCGCTCAATTCTCTTTCGAGATCACCAAGCTTTTTTACATCATCCTCAGCGATCACCTTTTGCTCTTCAAGCTCTTTTCTTTCCCTTTCTAAAATTTCAAATCTTTCATGCTGAGACTTTGACTCTTCGCATATTTTTTTTGCACTTTGAGCATCGATAAGTCGCTTTTGATTTTCCTTCATCGTCTTTTCAAGTCCTTGTATTTTCTCAAGGCTACTGTTTTTCTTTTCAAGCAACTGAAGGTATTCTTCGCGCTTTTTTCTAAGCATTTCCAATTTTCTTTTCCGTTCTTTTTCGAGATTTTCCACTTCACGAAGTTCTTTTGAGATTTTTTTCAATTCTTCTTTCGACTTCAAAAGTTCTTGCGATGTTGTCGAAAGTTCTTCAATTTCTTTTTTCAGGATGTTCAGACTGCCGTTTATCTCGGATATCTTTGACGTTACGCTCTCGACGTATTCTTTCATCTCTTTTGAGGATATCTCCTTGTAAATCTTCGTGTTGAAAAGATCGTTAAAAAACGCTTTTCTTTCCGCTGATGTACCCAAGAAAACGGATGTCATGTCATTTTGAGAAGCGGTGATGATGCGCTTGTAGACTTTTTTTACCTCTCCTCTTATTCCTAAGAGATTTTGCAAAAGCGGAAGGACTTCCTTTTGTCCTCTCCGTTTCACATTCGTCTGAGAAATGATTTCCCAGCTTGTCTTTTTCGGATCTATCTTTCGAATAACACTGTACTCAAGTCCGTCAGATGCAACGAAATCCACACGAATGTTAGCAAAACCGGCGCCGTTGAAATCGGTTATGAAATCTCCATAGCTTCCATCTTCCTTTAAGCCAACAAATGCAAATCCAAGCGCCTGGAGTACGCTTGATTTTCCCGCTCCGTTTAAGCCTATGATCAGGTTGAGACCTTGAGAAAAATCAATCGAGGTTTTAACATGACTCTTGAAGTTCTCAAGCTCTATCTTATTAACGTACATCGAGATCGCCGCCTATTATTTCGTTCAAAAGCCTGTCTATCGTTTCAGTGGCACCTTCTTCATCGTTCATTTCGTGGTACCTTTTCAAGTTTTCCAAAGCATCGGCAATTACTTTGGAATAAGATGCCAACTCTGGATTTTTAGCGATCACGTCCTCTTCTATCACTTCCAAATCCTGGTTTTCACTCTCCGTTTTGACACCTTTTCCCATAGAAACGGAAACAACGGCTTTAAGTGCGCCCATCTCTTCGATTTCTTTCTCCACATCAGAGATATTCACCTCTAAAAAAGATCCAAATGGTACTTTCACTTCTACAACGTATAGTGACCCATCTTCGACTGGATTAGATCTCAGTGCTTCTTCAAGGCGCGATCGAAATTCGTTTGTACTTCCGTTTTCCAAAAAGATCGATACAATTGTCTTCAATCGTTTCTTAGAGTTATGAAACTCGAAATTCTTGGTAAGGGTATCGTAGATGAAAAATCCCTTTTCTTCGCCTTCCTTTATATCCCAGTATTCTGGCGCACCTGGAACGAACATCTTAAATCGTTTGTAAACGTGCTTTGTGTGAATATGCCCACCCGCGATGTAATCACACTTTCCAATCAAAGGTTCGAGTTCCTCCGGAATCACGCAGCCTGGAATCACGCTCGGATTACCGATTGCCGTGTGAGCTAAAACCACGTTTGTTTTCGAAGGATCGAGTTGGTTTGCGATTGCTTCGATGTACTGTTGAAAGGAGAAGCCTTGATATCCCATTCCGTAGAATCTCACGCCCTTTATTTCCACCATTGCCCCGGAGTTTCCATTCCACTTTGGGAAGTCAACACTTCCATCTTCCAACGTATAAGGTCTTAAAAGGTAGAGCAATTCTTCACGTGACAGGTATTCCAACCAGGATCTGCCTTCTATCGCGAAGAGCCTGTCATGGTTTCCCTCTATCGCCACCACAGGGATATCTCTGTTTTTCAGTCTTGATAGTTGTTTTTCAGCACGCTCCAACACGTCTGGTGAAAGTTCACGTCTATCGAAAAGGTCTCCAGAGATAAGAAAAACATCTACTGGATTTTCAAGGGCGAATTCTATTATCCAATCAAAGGCGTTGAAATAATCCTCATACCTTTGGTTTGAGTAATTTGAAAAGGCAGAGCCGACGGGTTTCCTCCCAAGGTGAATATCTGAACAGTGCAAAAATTTCATAGAATTTGCGTCAAGGAAACTCTCCAATTCATTGGGAAGAGGGATTGACGCAGCCCCCTTTCAAAAAGAATAGTTGTAGCTATCTACATAAAGACTTGCTCTCGCAAGCCCTCCGCATTTGTGCGAGAAGTAATTGACGTTCTGAACACTCGAAATGTACTTAAAAACCAAGTTTTATCCGTATTCACTTTCTTTTGTAAAGCCCTATCAGTTCTCCCTGCTGAAGGATATGTCCTTTCATAGCTTTTTCCAAAGCCTTTTTGGACGCACCAGCTTTCAACATGAGTTTCGAATCGAGAGCATATATTTTAAAATGATAGTGGTGAATGCCATGACCTCTCGGTGGACAAGGTCCTCTGTAGCCCACACTCCCAAATCCACCTTTTCCTTGCACCATCTCTATTGGAACTTCGATCTCAGGTTTTTTGGGAATGGCATCGGGGATTCCATTTATTATCGGGATGTTCCATGCAACCCAATGTACGAAAGTTCCAATTGGAGCATCAGGATCGTCCACTATGATAGCCAGGCTGATAGCTTTTTCATCAATTCCATCGATCTTCAACGGTGGATTCACATCTTCACCTTCGCAGGTATATTTTTCGGGTATAAAACCGTTATTTCCAAAAATCGAAGTGATTTTAAGAGACATTTTTTTCCTCCCCCCATTTGACAGCAAAAAATGAAAACACACAATCATTTTATCACTTTTGGGGGAAGTACGTGTAATTCATCAGTCAATTCATAATGGTATAATGTAAAGGCATTTATACTAACTCTTTTTCAAAATCCGAAATATAATTTAAATTTGACGGAGAGCAAACTTGCCTTGCAGGTGGCCTCCGCAGCACAGCGAGGACCAGACACCGAAAGGCAATTGCTGAAGTCAAATGACTTCACTTTTAAAGTTGGTTTAGTATATTTGTATAAGATTGTGCCTTCTCGGCACTTAAAAAATGAGGGGGTGAGATTTTGACTTCCACTGAAGTTACCGCATTTATAGGTCCGCCCTTTTCTGGCAAAACCGAGGCATTGATCGAAAAATTGTCTACTTTGAATCCTTTTGATTACATCTTCATAGGGAGTCAGGGAGAGTTCGTAAAAACGGCGGCTGATTTTGCCATTTCGCGTATGGGGGCGATAAACAGATCGGCCTTCAAAACCGTTGACCAGATCGCGGTGGAAATGGTCAAATCACAAACTTCAAAAATGTACGCAAAAAAGGCCTTAAAACTTTCGATCCTTTCCTCAGTTATTGACGGTATGAGTACAGACTCTCTTAACATTCCAGAGGAACTTCGTTTGGAAGCCAATGCCATAAAGCGGAATTCCACTGTGGAAAAACTCCTTTCTTTCATAGACGATGTGAAAGCCTACATGAGAATGGATGAATTTGAAGACGCTGAAACTCTACGCGATCAATTCATTGCCGAAGTCATAAAACGTTTTAAAGACGAGTTCAACAAGAAAAAACTCTTCGACACCTACGATGCGTACGAAATGGGAGCAAACGGAGATGTGAATATTGAAGGAGAATATCTTTTCATAGATGGTTTTTATGATTTTCCACCGATCTACACCAAATTTTTCAAAAAGCTCATCTCATCATTCAAAAAGGTGTACATAACGGTTACTACAGGAGCACTCTTCAAAGACTCAAAGACAATCCTGAACGTTGTGAACAGCTTTGATAACAAAAAAGTGTACATGAAATTTCATGGTGATAACATTGCCCAGGGATTGTTTGTTGGACATGGAAAGGGTGTCAAGGTTTACAAATTTGAGAAGAGAACAGATGAAGTGGAATGGGTCGCACGAAAGATCAAGAAGATGATCGTCAAAGGGGAGTCTCCATCGAACATGGAGATAGTTGTTAAGTCGGATTCAAGTGATTACATAAAAGATTTTGAGAGAAAATTCGATGGATATGGCATTTCAACGACTTATCTTGGAACACATCACCTTGTTGACAACACATTTGTCCAACAATTATTACTACCCTTAAGAGTGATAACGGCTGGATATCCAACCGATATGCTGATGAGCATCGTTTTGGCAAGATTGGTAGGGGAATACGGTGAATTTGCACTCATTTACGATATGGCACATCTTAACAGAGGCTACATCCGTCTTTCAAGAAAATCCAGACTGAATGATTGGTTGAAGAGAATAGAGAACTTTGAAGAGTACTTGCGCAAAAAAAGGAAACTTCTTAATCAAGAACGTGAAGATCTCGTTTTTCGATCAGAAGTGGACGAAATCACGAGATTTGAAAAGATCGCAAAAGAAGCACGTAAAACGGTCAAACGTTTATTCGATTTTTTGAAGAACTTTGAAGATGCTAAAACTCCGTCAGAGTACACAAGTGCCTTTGAGAATGTCATTAATATTTTGAGATCCTCTGATTCTATCTCAGAAAATGATGAACGTGCGATCGAAAAATTCAACGAACTCATTTGGAGTATTGAAGATATTTTGAATTTCATGAATATTGTAGATCTTCGTCCGGAAGACTACAGATATTATCTTGAGTTGCAGATCAAAGATGAAAAGTACACTCCAGTTCAAACAAGTGATGTCGTTAAGATTTCAGATCTGTTGACCTCGCGCTTCAGTCATGTGCCTTACAAATTCTTCGTTGGGTTCGTTGATGGTGAATATCCAGCATTTCATGTGAATCACTTTTACAACGCAATTGAGGAATCGAAGATGTTCGGAATCGACAGAATGACCAAAAGAATGAGAGACGACAAACTCGATTTCTACGTTGCACTTTCGCACGCTCAAAAAGCTTACCTTACGATGCCTGAAGCCACTGCTGAAGGTGTTCCGATAATTCCTTCAATTTACACCGAGGAGATCTTTGAAAGATTTTCCACTGAGGCAGAGAGGCCCTCTTTCATCTTACCAATGAGCCGCCAAGAGGCGATCGTAGAGTATGCAAAGTCGATAAGATGGGGAAAGCGAGATGAAGATGTCGAAAAGCGATTAGGTCTTAAAATAAATCAAAAACGAGAGTACAAATTGAAATCAAAAGAGAATGTGGAATTCTGTGAAATGCTTGCTGAAAAACCAGTCAGTTTCTACAAATTTCATACTTTTGAGAAATGCCCACTGAGATTTTTCTTTTCGTACGTCTTGAATGTTCCACAAAGGGTTGTTTACGATCTCGATTTGAATGCCATGGAAGCTGGAATTGTTTATCACAACGCTTTGAGAAGACTTTTGATAGAAGAGTATTCAAGGGAAAAACTCGCAAATTACAAGGACAATGAATTGAAGACGAAGATCGAAGAGATAACCAGACAGGAGCTTGCAAAAGTGAGCTTTTTTGAAGATGAGATCTTCAGAATAAATGTGCTAAAGATTTCAGATGTTCTGTACAATTACATGAAAAGCGTGGAACTGTCCACGGATATTGGTAAAAGAAAAAGGAATCTGTGGGCTTATAGATTTTACTCTGTGAGTGATGACGAAGTGGAGACCTTCAAGCCTGCCCTTGCAGAAGTGAGTTTTGGCCTCGGAAAAGAAGGGTATGATGTGGTAGAAATCGACGGCGTGAAGTTCATAGGAAGAATTGACAGGGTGGACAGATGTTCATACGGGGTAATGATAGTCGATTACAAAAGCGGAAATTCAGGCGAAAAAGATCAATTGGCACTTTACTCCAAGATGTACGAGAGAATTTTTGATGAACCTGTACTCAAAGCGTGCTTTTCAGTGATTAGAGACGCCAGGATCAGCAATTTAATTAAAGATGATAAGGAATTATCTAAAATAGGCGATGATTTTATGGTAAAAGTCAAAGAATTCCTCAGAAATCTCAAAGACGCTGATTTTCAACCTACCAAAGATTGCAGAATGTGCGATTATTCCAGAATTTGCCCGGCTCGAGGTGAACTGTAATGGAACTTTCTCGAATACAAAATGAAGTTTACAGATCAGATGAGAGTTTGCTCATAACTGCTGGTGCCGGAAGCGGTAAGACTCGCGTGTTAGTTGAAAAATACGTGAATGTTTTTGAGGAGTATTATGAGGCAAATCAGCCTTTGAGAATAGACCAGGTGGTGGCTATAACATTCACAGAAAAGGCAGCACGTGAAATGAAAGAAAGAGTTATGGAACGCTTAAGTGATGCTTTATCTCAAGGAAAAAAGGAACCGTATTTACGGATAAAGCGTGAGATGCCATTTGCGAGAATATCCACAATACACGCGTTCTGTTCACGAATATTGCGTGAAAGCGCCTTGTTTTCTGGTTTAGACCCAGACTTCAAGATCACAAGTGGCATATCTGCCATTCGACGTATATATAAACTCGTTGATTCTTACATGATGGAAAATATTTCTGAAATAGAGAAATTTTTCGAGATCGATTCTACGATTACCTTTCAGAAATTGAGAAAATGGATGAGAGAAGCTATAGAGAAGAGATGGAATGAAGATTTTGTTCCAGATGGTATCGAGAACGATACAGTTGCGAAGTTATATCGTCATCATGCCAATGCACTTATTAAAAGCTACAGCAAAATTTCAAAGAACGAGTCGGTGATAGATTTTGAAGATCTGCTACTTTTCACAAGAGAGTTACTTGAAAAAAACGATGAGATTCGGAAGCGATACGCTGATTATTTCGTTCACATATTCATCGACGAATTTCAAGATACAAATGAACTTCAAAGTCAGATAATCGATCTTCTTCGAACAAAATCGAACAAGATATGGTACATTGGAGATCCAAAGCAATCGATATACGCCTTTCGTGGTGCAAATGTTGATGTGTTTTTAAAGGTAGAAAGAGAAAGCGATTCGTATGACGTTGTGGTAAAAGAGCTTCAAGAAAACTACAGATCTGCCCCAAATCTTGTGAAATTCTACAACGCATTTTTTACGAAGGCTTTTTCTGACGGCCCTATCTCTTACTCTAAGCAAATCAAAACTTCAAATTCGGATGGAAAAAAGCGAGTATGGCTTTTAGAAAACGGTGTAGTTGGCAAAGCGCAAAAAGCGCGTCCGGCAGAGGCGGAATCGATAGCTCGTATTGTCTCAGAACTTCACGCTTCCGGAAGATCCTTTTCCGATATGGCCATCTTGTTAAAAGTGATGACAAATGTGAAGTTTATAGAGAGAGCCTTTGTGAAGTACAACATTCCCCATCACGTTATAGGGGGAAAGAATTTTTTTGACAGATCGGAAGTGCTTGCAATCGAAAACCTGATCTCCGTTATAGTGGATCCTTACAACGATCGTGCCATGATAGGGTTGCTACTGTCACCATTTTTTGACTTGACACTTGATGAGGTGCTTTATCTGAAGAAGGATAAATCAAGAATATATGATGCTATGAAACAGAGTGGAAAATACTCGGAAATAGTCGATCTTGTGAATACACTCATTCAACTGAAAAACACGATTGATGTTTCAAAGATGATAGAGATCGCCATTAGAAAAACCGATTATCTCGCAAAGCTTTCACAGTTCAAAGACGGGGACAAAAGAGTTGCAAATGTCATGAAATTTTTGAACAGCATAGGCTCCTTTGACATTCCATTGTGGGATGTAGATTCAGTACGCCGAGTGGTTGAAATGAGCCATGAAGAGAGTGAAGAGGAAGCATCTGCGCTTTCAGAAGGGGAAGATGTTGTCAAGATCTTGACAGTTCACAAAGCTAAAGGATTGGAATTCCCCATCGTCATCTTGGCTCAAATGGAAGCGGGAAAAGGCGCGAAGAACGAGGCCGATTTTCAAGAATCAAAACGTCTTCTGTACGTTGCCATGACCCGTGCGAAGGATCTCATCATTCTAAGCAAGGAAAATTTGAAGAGGCCATCTAAAAATCCCTGGCCTACTCTTTTGAAAGAATACGGCTTCATAGATGAAAATGATCTTTGGCAAATTCCAGAAGATATGAAAGATCTGGTGGAATTGAAACGTGGTTACGAGCTTCCAGAACCTGAAGTGAAGATTGAAATGAAGAAGTTCGATTTCATTGAAAATTACTTCGAAACACCTCAAATCAGTCCCGAAAGAAAAATTTACACTGTTACGGATTTGTACTTAAAAGAAAAATCTGACTTGGATTTTGGTATTGCAAGGCAAGGAATTGTGGTGCATCAAATACTCGAAAAACTCGGAGAACTAAGACTTTCACAGGTTCTCGAAAGTGATTTTATGACAATGTATCCACAAGATCTAGTCGAAGAAGTGAAAGGAACACTTAGACTTCTTGAAAATCATCCGTTGATTTCAAGAATTGAGAGAGCACAAAGTGTCAAAAGTGAATTTTCTATACAGTTAAAGATTCCAGAACTTGGAATGCAGATCGTTGGAAAATTAGATAAGATCATAAAGAATAAAGATGGCTGGGAGATCATCGATTTCAAATACTCTCATCATGCAGACGAAAAATCCCTGTCGGATTATGAATTTCAGATGAGAGTCTACATGCTGGCATTTGAAGAGTTAACAGGCGAACAAGCCAGAGGAACGATATTTTTTTTGAAAAATGGTAATGAAAGGAATGTTGATTTTAAGAGCCCTCGCAACGAGTTCTTAGCTGAGATCACACGACGTATGGAATTACTGAAATCTCGCCGTTGATGCTCTTGAATTCGGAAGGTCCCATGTCTTTGTTGATCAGCAATCTCTGATCACCTATTTTAATCTCAATTCCGGAATAAACTTTAGATGTTACCCTTACATATCCATCTGTCGAACTCTTTTGAAGTTTTTCTTGATAGGCCTTGGCTTCAACGAGCATTTCTGATACTTTCTCGTAGAGAGCGTATCTAGTTTTCTTAAGCTTGTTGTAAGTTTCTTCCTTGTCTGGAGGCAAAACGCCACCTTTTTTCTTCTTCAAATCTTCGAGAGCTTTCATAAGGCGAGAGACTTTTTTCAGATTTTCTTTGTCAATGTATATCTTTGCGGAGAGCTCGTTTACTTTTTCTCTGAATTCCGGATCCATTCCGACTTCAACGTGAGTGGTTGAAGACATCTCTGCTCCAAGTTGCTTGACAATAACGGCAACTCCGGCAATTAAATTCGAACTGATGACTTCACCTGTTCTTCCCTCCACTTTTATCATCTTACCGGCATGAACTGTGCTGTTAACAATTGAGCCATCGATGTACACCGAACCCTTGCACTCAACGTTGGCATTTTCAAGGAATTTGGCATGTACATCTCCCTTTGCAGATACAACACCCTTGCTTCTGCCCTTAACTCCAAGGCACTCTATGTTTTCGCCTGACAAGACTGTAGCCGCTTCGATTATTCCATCGATCTTCACGCTTTTTTCGGCTCTAACGATAAAAGTTGGTTTTACGTTTCCTTTGACATGTATGTTTCCTGGAAATTCAATGTTTCCTGTGGAGTAATCCACATCGCCTTTTGTTTCAAACAATTCGTTAACTTCGATCATGTTATCATGCAAGATCGGGATTCCATCCACCGAAGCCACGAGTTTCATACCGTTTTCTACCAGCTTGGTATTCTTCCCTTCCACAATCTTTACATCTTTACCATCTTTGGCAGGTATTTCGTTTCCAAAGACATCCATTCCCGGTTTTCCATTAGTTAAAGGCTGCTTAATGGCTAAAACATCACCTTTGGAGACAACATTGTAGGATCTCACATCTTTGTAATTAACACTTCCGTCGTCCAAAATCACAGGTCTTCTCTCTTTTACTTCACCTGTTAACTTGTAATCTACAGTCGCATCTTTTCCATCAACAGCTGGAATGCCTTGGGCTACGAGTAAAGGTTCACCCTTTATTGGCTTCTTAACGATATTTTTGATTTTCTCATACATTATACCTGTCTTTATTCCGCTTGACTTAAGAGCCCCAATTATGTCGCCTTCGGATATATCATCTTCTTTGAGAATGACAAAAACATTGAGTTTTTTTACATCTACCTTGATTTCAACCTTTTGCCCACTCATATTCGATCCCCTTGCATATAATCGTTTTCTAACACTTATGATATCACAATTACTCACTTAATCCCTTTGTGAATCTGCGATCACCTCTAAAATAAAAATTCATCCTAAGACTCAAACAAGCATAGTATCTTGAAATATGAAAGTTGATGTGGAACATTCCGAAATATGCCAGAGCAGTGATCGTGTGATTTGGTGACGTAGAGAAGAAGTTTACACGATAAGGAGTTCTGAAATGTTTTCATGGTCTTGATGAAGATTTCGAAAAAGCTATGAAAGATCTTTTTCTTGACGACTTTAGGTCGTTTTATAATCTTCATGTGCAACTTGAAATAGGACATTTTACCGCCAAAATTGAAAAATAATACGAGGAGGTATTTCTGTGGCAAAAAAGAAAAAGGGTTTGAAGTTTTTTATTGCTTTTCTCGTCCTGTTTGCTGTAGTATTTGTTGCATTTTTGGTAGGATACCTGTATTTTGAAACGAACAGATTGAGTCTTTACGGCGTTAAATCATTTTCTGATTTGAAGAGTTATACAGCCTCAATTATGAAAAAGGTTCCATTTCTTGGCAAATCAGTGAAATACACCACTTTGAAGTTAATACCGTATCAACAACTTTTGGAAACAAGGCTCAATGCTTTTCAAAAGATCCTTGATACTCGTGCCGCTTCCTTGAATGTGAAAGAATTCAAACTCGAAAAAAAAGAAATGGATCTAAAAGCTCTCCAGAGTACATTGTCTGCATCAGAGAACCAGATCCGTGTAGAAATAAAAAGATTCAAGCATGATCAGGAGATTCGTCAGAGTTATCAGTACAGACTTAAAACGCTTGATCAATGGATAACTAACAGTGATCCGGATAAGATCGGACAGATCCTGGCCAATTCAAAAGTTTCGGTCAACGTACTCGTGGATGCTTTGATGAATTTGTCGCCAAATACCGCTGGAACTATTTTGCAATCCATTGCCCAATCCAATCCAACATTGGCCGCGTCTATAATAAACACTTTGGCCGGAGGAGCAAAATGAGAATAGCAAAAACTCCGATAGTGGTTCCAAAAAGTGGAGAAGAAAGAAAAACAGAAAAAAAGCATAAAACTCACCAAAAGGATAGTGGAAAGTTCGAATCCTTAATTAGTGTGATGAAAAACGGCACTAATCTTCACGATATTCACAAAAAATCAGGATCATCAAAACAACCATCTGCCAAAGTTCATAAGAGCAAGAATTTGGTAAAGGGTTCGCATACCACTCACTTGAACAGTGATAAAGCGAAAAAGAATTCGAATTCCATAGGTGAGAACAGTCGTGTTGCAGAAATACCCCTCGATTTATCGCATAAAACAAATTTCTCGGAGCATTCGAAAGAATCAGAAAATCACCCGAAATTATCTAATTCCGAACATGTCTTTGATCCCCAAAATGCGCCTTCCAAATCGATAAAGGAGTCGAAGCGAACTCATAGAAACATCTCAAAAGTTAAAGATTCTTCACATAAAATCATTTCTTCGAAGCATTCGAAGGGATCAGAAAATCACTCGAAATTATCTAATTCCGAACATGTCTTTGATCCCCAAAATGCGCCTTCCAACTTGAAGGAGGAGTTTAATCGAACTCATAGAAACATCTCAAAAGTTAAAGATTCTTCGCATGGAATCATTTCTTTAAAGCATCCAAAAGAATCAAAAGATCACTTGAGATTATCTCGTCTCAAACAAAATTCTTTCAACGTGCACGTGTCTTCCGATCAAAATCGAAATCCTTCAACTCATTTTAAAGATGAAAAATCGAGTAAAAACATTGGAATTCGAGAAAGAGAGAAAAAGTTAGAAATCAATCGAGTGCCTTTTCGTAAAAAAGTGAAATCGTCTTCGGTAAAGAACGATAAGCGCAAAATTGTGAATCTTAAGAAAACCTTTAAATATGAAAAAGAGAAATTAAACCTTTCTCACTTTCAAAAAAAAGTGGCTTTTTCCATTCCCGAGAACGGTCAAATTAACAAGAATGATATGCAAGGCGTACAAATGAAGAAAAATGTAGTGTTTGTGAATGGTGATAAAATCACCTCCACCTCTACATCCAAAATGACATCTAAGTCGAAACTCACCAGGATTATCGGAGACGATGTCCATATAAAGATCGAAAAAGGTAATTTTTCAAAAAAGAACGAAACGAGCTTTTCAAAGATTATCGACAAAGTACACGTTGATTTGAAGAGAAGGGAGTTCAAACCTTACAAAGTTCTTCCTCAGGTGAGTAGAGAATTTGCAGGGCATTCTCAAGCAAAAGTGTCACTCAAGGATGGGAAAATCGAGGGGCATGAAATTTCCAATCACATTGCTCATGAAATATCTCAAGCCATCATAAAGGCACTTGAAAATCAAAAACCACCGCTTAAACTGGAAATCAAATTAAATCCTCCTCAACTTGGAAAAGTATCGATAACAATGGTAGAAAAAGCGGGAAAAACTTTCTTGGAGATAAACGCGAACAATCCAAGAACTCAGGAACTTTTAAAGATGGTAACTCCCGTTATTGTAAATCAGCTTTCGAATTTGAACTTCAACGTTGTTGAAGTTCAACTGAACGCTCAACAATGGTTTGAAAACGGTAGCGGCGCAAATCATGGCCAAGGTAATGGTAGAGATAGAGAAAAACAAAAGGACGATAGAAATTTCAGTGATGATTTTAAAGAAACCTACGAAAAGGAGGTGTAAAAGTGTTTAGTATTAATCAAATAAATACAAATGTATCGGTTGGAAGTGTCAAAAATTCAAAATCACTGGGTAAAAATGAATTCCTTAAATTACTCATCACACAACTTGAGAACCAAAATCCCCTTAAACCGATGGACAACACCCAATTCATATCACAAATGGCGCAGTTCACATCCCTCGAGCAAACCACAAATCTTGCCAATTCTTTTGACAATTTTGAAAAAGATTTCTCGTCAACCATGCAGCTTCAAGCAGCTTCCTTGGTGGGAAAGGAAGTATCGGCATACTCGAACGAGTTAAATGTTATATCTGGAAAATCTGGGACTATGAGCTTTATTCTTCCAAAAAAGGCCATGACATACGTTAAGATCTTTGATTCTAAAGGAAACGTCATTGATATAAAGAAGTTAGGGTGGATCGATGGTGGAAAGCATAGCTACGTGTGGTCAGCTACCAATTCCAATGGTGTTCCAGTTCCGGATGGAACTTACACTTATGAAGTAGATGCCATACAGGAAGACGGAACACAAGTTCAACTCGAAGGTGTGAAGTCGGGAAAAGTGAGCAAGGTCAAGTTTGAAAACGGGAAAATCTACGTTACGGTAAATGGCGTGGATTATTCATTGTCGAACATAACAAGCATTTCTAATACTTGAAGGAGTGATGAATCATGATGAGATCACTTTACAGTGGTATAACTGGATTGCAAGGATCACAGACTAACATGGATGTCATAGGTAACAACATATCCAATGTCAACACCGTTGGCTTCAAAGCATCACGAGTTACTTTCGAATCGGCACTGCTTCAAGCCATCCGTGCTGCACGTTCTCCACAAAAGAATCTTGGCGGAGTTAATCCTATGTCCGTTGGTTTGGGAACACAAATCGCCTCGATAGATAAAATCATGAGCCAGGGAAGTTTTCAAAATACAGGTAAAAAAACGGATTTAGCCATTCAGGGAGATGGATTCTTTATCGTTAACAGTGGAAACAACGATTTTTACACTCGTGCGGGAAATTTCAGTCTTGATCAAGATGGCACACTCATTCAGGCTGGCACAGGATACAAAGTTATGGGGTGGGAAGCCAAAGTGGATTCCACTGGAAATAGGCATGTTGATGTCAACAAGCCGGTAGCTCCCATCCAAATATCTGCAAATGAAACGATGAGCGCAAAAGCGACTACTGCAATGGGAATCAGCGGAAATCTCGATTCTACCACGGGAATTCAACCGGTAACACTCACGGTTACCGCTGATGATGGAAGCACTTACACAGTACAATTCACTTTTAAACTCAATAAGCAGAATTTCGATCCCTTTTCTCATAACAGGAAATACAACTGGACTGCGAAAGTTATCGGCGCTTCATCTGGAAGTACTGGTGCAACATTGAGCGGGGAAATAACTCTGGATCAGTACGGAAATGTCACAGGCGATAGTGACTCTAACCTTTATATAAATAGCAGTAGTGGTACTGTGAACCTGGCAACTTCATCTTCTACAAGTACGGTTAGCGGGGCGGCAATTTCTCTTCCATCTACTGGAACAATATCTTTCACAGAATCAGACAACACTGCAAACGCGGTAATAGCCGATTACACAAATCCAGTGTACACCACATCCACTCAAATATACGATTCGCTTGGGAAAGCTTACACAGTCTACGTGGATTTCACAAATCTTGGTACCGTTGGAACTGCAACCCCTTCAACGACAACCGCGTGGGCTTGGAATGCCCGACTTGCCGATGGAACACCTGTAAAATTTATAACCACCAGTGGTTCTCAAACTTCCAATGTTGGAGTTGTTGAATTCAATTCATCTGGAAGGATGACTGGAAATTTCGCTCTTACCGGAGGTTCAATAACTCAAAGTGGAGTTCCTACGGGAATTGCATTCGATACATCCGATGGAGCTGGAGTCGTGAATTCTCAAATTGACTTTACGCAGTTAACCGATCTTGCCGGAAATGCATCGGCAGCGATAACATCACAAAATGGGAATGCTAAAGGAACATTACAATCCTTTGCCGCAAATCAATCCGGTGAAATCATAGGAACATTCTCCAATGGAATGACGGATATTCTTGGAAAGATCGCACTCGCGAATTTCAACAATCCTGCCGGACTCAAAGCGATTGGAAATTCACTTTATTCAAAATCGGCAAACAGTGGAACTCCTCAGATCGGTCCTTCCGGTACGGGTGGACGTGGAACTTTTATACCAGGAGCTTTAGAAATGTCAAATGTTGATCTCGCTAAGGAGTTTTCCAGTATGATAGTTGCAGAAAGAACTTTCCAAGCTAACGCGCGTGTTATAACCACCTCTGACGCGATGATACAACAACTTGTGGCACTTAAGCAGACACCATGAGGCTGAGAGGTTGAACCGTGATAAGGTTGACCAATTTGGGTGGTAGGGAATTCGTTTTAAATGCGGATTACATTGAAACCATCGAATCAAAACCTGACACCTTGATAAAACTCTTCAACGAAAAAAAATATATTGTAAAAGAGTCGGTTGATGAAGTCATTCAAAGAGTGGTAGAATACAAAAGAAAGATATCAGTACCCGTACCCAAATTGCCTCGCAAAGAAGGTGAATGAATTTGGATATTGCGACGCTTGCGGGATTAGGATTAGCCATAATGATGATTGCCATGGGACTGGGCAGTAATCTTGGTCTTTACATAAACATACCATCTATTATGATAGTTCTGGGTGGCACCCTGGGTTCTATATTCATCGCTTACCCCATGGACAAAGCCATGAAGCTTATGAATGTCATGCTTTCTACCATGTTTTACAAGGCACATAACATGGTAGAAACGATAAGACAACTCGTTACATTTTCAGAGAAGGCGAGAAGAGAGGGATTGCTTTCTCTTGAGCAAGATCTGGAAGACGTGAAAGATACTTTTATGAAAAAAGGTCTCCAACTTGTTGTTGATGGAATAGATTCAGAACTTTTGCAAACGATGATGGAAACAGATATGGATCTGGCCGAAGAGGAAATGTCAATTCAAAAGGGTATGATGGATACGGGAACCGCTCTTGCACCTGCTTTTGGAATGATAGGAACACTCGTCGGTTTGATACAGATGCTGAGTCAGCTGAACGATCCATCTACCCTGGGACCTGCGATGGCTGTGGCACTTATCACCACTTTTTATGGAGCTGTGCTCGCATATGTTTTCTTCATGCCAATGGGAGAAAAGCTTTCTCGCCGTTCCCAAATCGAAATGCGGTACAAGAGAATGATACTTGAAGGAATTCTGTCTATACAAGCAGGAGACAATCCGAGAATTCTTGAAGAGAAACTCAAAAGCTTTTTAACAGAAAAAGAACTTTCATCTTATGGAAGCGAATCTCTTCAGGAAACGACGGAGGAAGGTAATGTAAGTGGCGCGTAAGAAGAAAGAACCAGAATGTCCTGCCGGTTCTCCAGCATGGATGTCGACTTATAGCGATATGAACAGTTTGCTAATGACTTTTTTTGTAGCGTTAGTTGCAATGTCCACCTTGAGCCCAGGAAAATTTCAACAAGTTTCAGTTGGAATTCAAAGTGCATTTAACACAATGCCTCCAGGTGTTTTGACGGGTGGGCGAAGTATTAGTCAAGAACCGTTGGTAACTTCAAATGCCGGAGTTCGCCAAGAAATTTTACGTATCAAAGCAAACCCAAAATACAAAGGCAAAATAACCGTGAAAGAAACGAATCAAGGCTTGTTGGTTGAATTGAAAAATCTTGCGTTTTTCAAGCCCAATTCGGCCGAACTCACGTCCGAAGCTAAGAATCTCTTATCCGATATAGGCGCGGCCGTTATAGAACATTCAACCAATCCATTGTGGGTGTACGGTTACACCACGGATCTTCCTTTACCATCGGATTCGATATATCCATCGAAATGGCACCTTAGCTCGGCGAGAGCAGCTTCAGTTGTATGGTTCTTCGTTCATGAATTGAAAAATGCTCGCGCTAATGAGAAAGTAACTGAGGTTATGAATGGGCAGTTCGACCCAAACTATTGGTACAATCCTTCGCGTTTTTTAGCCATAGGAGTCGGAGATGTTCCTGTGAAAAAAGCAATTGATGAGAAGTCAAATGTGATAGATAAGAAATTGCAGGCCATACGTCAAGAATATGCCTCAGGTCAAATAACATATGAGAAACTTTCCATAGAGGCGAGTAGCCTTAACGCTCAGCACAAAAAGATCATTGAAGAAGTCAGAAATTCGTACAGACGTGTGGACATACTCGTAAAAAGGCAGGGAGAATGATGGCGAAGAATAAAGAGAAGAAAAGATCTGCTTTTATGTCCTTGATAGTAACTGTTACGATTGCTGTGGTAGTATCTATGGGAGGAACGTATTTCCTGTTGAAGTACATGAATGCTCCTACCAAGTCTCAAGTCACGAATAAAATCACACGGACTATGGCTATTCTCATAAGGCCTGGATCAAATGCCACCTTTCCTTTGAAAGGTGGAAATCAAGTACTTGTCGTTGACAGTCTTTCTTTTTTAGTTGGCAGCAGCGAATGCAGTCAGAAAATAGGTCTTGACAAACCACAGATAATGGATGGAATACAAATGCTAATTCTAAATAAAAGCCCAAGTGAGATATTGAATCCCGATGGACTGCAGAGTCTTAAACAACAAATATCCGATCTCATCGATCAGATAACAGGTTTTACTGGCAGCAAAGCCCCTCTCGGAGTGTTGCAAGTTTATTTCTACATAAAAGCCGTATCTTCAGTATAAAGGAGGAATGAATTAATGCCGGAAGTTTTAAGTCAAAATGAGATAGATTCCCTTCTTCAGGCTCTTGAAGCCGGAGAACTTTCGGCAGAGCAAATAAAAAGTGAAGAAGAAAAAAAGAAGATAAAACCATATGACTTTGCTCGTCCAAGCAAATTTTCCAAAGATCAGCTCAGGACTTTGGAGATGGTTCATGAGAATTTTGCTCGGGGAGTTTCTAATTATTTGTCTGGTAGAATGCGTACTTTTGTGGATGTAACAAACGCATCGATAGATCAGATAACTTATAGCGAGTTCATGAGTTCGATCACACCTCCAACCTTTTTGGGAGTGTTTACAGCTCAAGAATTGAGTGGCAATGCCCTTATTGAGATAAATCTGAAAATCGTGTTTGCCATGATAGACAGGTTGTTAGGCGGGATGGGTGGTGTTTATCAAAAATTCAGGTCTTTAACCGATATAGAGTCCTCACTTATAAGGAATGAGCTTATTCGCATACTTTCGACTCTTAAAGAAGCATGGAGTGGCATTCATGAGTTCAGTCCGGAATTGGTAGCTGTAGAGAACAATCCACAATTCGTTCAAGTAGTTCCTCCAAATGAAATGGTGGTCATGGTAACGCTGGATTTGAGATTTGGAGAGGTGGATGGATTTATGAATCTCTGTTGGCCTTCTTCGATACTTGAATCATTTTCTTCCAAGCTCCATTCTGAATCGTACTTCGAAGAAGGAAATAAAAAAATCAATGATGATACAAAAGATCGAATAAAAGATCTCTTAGAAGATTCGATTTTAAACATATCTGTTGAGATTGGAAGAACTAATATCGCACTTAAGGATCTGTTAAATATAGATGTAGGAGACGTGATCATGCTGAAAAAACATGTGAATGAGCCTGTAGATCTGTACGTGAACAATAGGATGAAATTCAAATGTGTGCCGGGTACGTATAAGGGCTTCAACTCTGTGAAAATAGTTGGCCTTTCGGAGGCGATGGAAGATGGGAAATGAAAAGCTTTCTCAAGAAGAGATAAATGCGTTATTGGAAGCCGCGAACAGTGTAAGTGAACCTAAGGACGTAAAAGAAAATGAACGCACGCTTACCGACTTTGAAAATGATGCGATTGGAGAGCTTGGAAACATCTCCATGGGATCGGCCGCTACTGCAATATCAACATTGCTTGGCAAGAAAGTTGAAATAACGACTCCATCTGTAAAAGAAAGAAATATTTCTGAGGTAAGAAAAGAATTCAAAGGTGAAAAGATCGTGATACGAGTGGATTATATCAAGACACTCAATGGTACAAACGCATTCGTTATCGAGCCATACGTTGGAGCTGTGATTGCAGATATAATGATGGGTGGAACTGGAGAAAACGTAAACGAAGAAGAAGAATTGGACGATATCAAGCTCAGTGCTCTGGGAGAAGCGATGAATCAAATGATGGGCTCAGCTGCGACCGCACTTTCAGAAGTTGTAAAGGGGCCAGTTGATATCACTCCGCCTAAAATTGAAAAGGTCAACTTCGATGACGAAAAAGTGCAATTCCCACCAGTTTACGATGGTGATGAGGTTGTTGAAGTTCGCTTCAAAATAAAAAT
Organism: uncultured Thermotogae bacterium; assembly: GCA_913056255.1. GTDB lineage: Bacteria > Thermotogota > Thermotogae > Mesoaciditogales > Mesoaciditogaceae > WFSH01. Next base: position 47,220 of record CAJXLN010000009.1, read on the forward strand.
TGATGGTATCTTCAGTGGTGATATGATGCAGCTCATGTCACCCACCTTTGCGAAGAACTTTGCAGGTTACCTTACCAATTCTTTCAAACCCGAAGAAGAAAAGAAAGAAGTTTCTCATGTTTCACAGCAAAGTACATCTTCAAGTAAAGCTTCGCCACAACAATCCGTTAAAAAAGTGGAATTCCAGGAATTTGAGAAGCCTGACTCGACTTCTGTTCCTTCACACAAACTCGACACCTTGTTGGATATACCTCTTGAGATATCCGTTGAGTTAGGGCATACAACTATGACATTGAAACAAGTTCTCGATTCGGGAGTTGGAACGCTCATAGAATTGGAGAAACTCACAGGTGAACCTGTGGACATACTCGTTAACGGTAAGCCTGTTGCAGAAGGAGAAGTTATGGTCATAGGCGAAAACTTCGGAGTTCGAATAACCAGAATCCTCAGTAAAAAGGAACGGTTGTACACCCTTAAATGAGCTTCCAAAATTATGAAATGGCAAGAATTTACAAAATTCATGGATTAGTACAAGGCGTCGGTTTTAGATCATTTGTCTATTATAAAGCGCAGTCTTTGGGAATTCACGGTTACGTCCAAAATGAAACGGATGGAACCGTAACGGTTTTTGCTGAGGGAAATAAAGATACATTGTCTACATTTGAAAAATATCTTCGGGCGGGGTCGGATTTTTCTCATGTTACAGAAGTTGAGATTTTCGATGCTCTTCCTTCTGGCTACAACGATTTCGAGATAAGGTGATGTGTGTTGAATTCATGGAGGATATTTATATATCTGTTCACAGGAGAATCCGAATTTTTTGTGGCCACAATTCTGCTTGTAATCTTTGGAACGGTTATAGCTACCTCACAATCTCTAAATCAATTCTTTGGAACGTACGTGTATTTTTCACGAATGGTATTTGCCATTTTTATTTCAATGGCGATCAGTGGTCTTGCAATTCAAATTTCAACGATCAAAAGACTCTCAGATGATTATGTCGGATATGTTTTTTCGGTCATTTCTGCTGTTTCAAATTCGTTCGCACTTGCTTTGGAAATATTCGAAATGATGATATACGGTGCAAGTTGGCTTGGAATAGAACTTTTTGGAAATCAACAAATATCATACAATTCGTTTCTATCAACACTTGGCTTTGTTATTTTTGGATTCTCTGTACTTGTAAACACGTTCTCGATTTTGGATCTCCTAGACATATCATTTGGGGAAAAAAAATGAAGGTTCTTGGAGTCATTGTTGAATACAACCCACTTCATAGAGGTCATGTGTACCATTTGAATTCTTCTATGAAACTCGTTACTCCTGATTTCATTGTAGCAGTTATGAGTGGAAATTTTGTTCAGCGTGGAGAACCTGCAATTGTCGACAAATTCGCAAGAACTGAAATGGCACTTAAAGCTGGAATCGACGTTGTGATAGAACTTCCAACGGTGTATGCTATTCAGGATGCAAATGGTTTTGCAACAGGAGCGATAAAGACTTTGGAGGCGACAAACGTTGTAACAGATATCGTCTTTGGTTCCGAAAGCGATGATATTAAAACTCTTGAAAGATTAGCGTCCATAATCGTTGAGGAATCAAAAGAGTACAGAACTTCTTTGAAAAAATACCTGAAAAAGGGGCTTTCGTTTCCAAATGCGAGACGTTACGCGATTTCAGAACAAGTCCTCAAAGAAGGAATAGATGTAGAACAGATAAAATTTTCAAATAATATTTTAGGTGTGGAATATCTCGCCGCGCTCAAACGTACAAGGTCACAAATGCGTGCTCACATTATCAAGCGTATTGGATCATCTTACAACGATGAACAAATTTCCACGATACCCAGCGCTACTGCCATTAGAAAATCGATAAAATCGGGAAAAAAAACATCAGGCATCCCCCAATTCACTCACCACATACTTGAAAGGGAATTTTCTTGCGGCAGAGGGCCTGTGTTCTCGGAAGATTTATTCGCCTTCACGCGATTGAAAGTGATAATGCTTGGAAGAGAAGGACTTGAACAACTTTACGGATTCAACGAAGGAATTGCGAAACGCATGATAAAGGCGGTTAAAGATTCTCATGACATGAAATCTTTTCTGCTTAAAATAAAGACAAAACGCTTTACTTTTACACGTATAAAACGTAGAGTTTTGTATGCGCTTTTTGATTTGGAGCGTGAATTCGTTAAAGAATCAAATGAATTTGGGCCTCAATATCTGAGAATTCTTGGTTTCACGCAACGAGGTAGAAAACTTCTCAGAATGATATCAGATTACGCTTCAAAGCCAATTGTTAGCAATGTTTCAAATTTTAACAAAGCTCTGGAAAAACGCAATGTAAATGTCTCACTTGCACGTCAACAGCTCATGTTGGATATCAAATCGACGGACTTTCATACTTTGCTTTTCAAAAACGAAAACGAAAGAGAAATACACCGAGATTTCTGTAAACCTTTGGAAATCAAATGAAAGGAGCTGTTGTATCAATGTCAAAACATGTAACAAAAATGGGACTATGGCTTGCACTCGTTTCCGTTCTTTCGATCATCTCATTTCCAATTGGTCCTGTACCGATAACCCTTCAAGTATTCGCATTCTTCTTAATGGCTGCCTTTTTGAATCCCATTGAGGCTGTCGAGGTGTCGATTGGATATTTGCTTCTTGGAGCTGTTGGTATACCGATCTTTGCAGGATTTACGAGTGGAATTGCAACGCTTGTCGGACCTACAGGTGGATATTTATGGGGATTCATTCCTGCTGCGTGGATAGCTTCAACGGCATGGAGAAAGAGGGGCGTGAAACGTGTGATTTTACTATCTTTGTCGTTGTTATCGATATACATTCCTGGAGCTTTACTGTTGTCAGTATACACTAACGGTATTGTAAATGCCATACGCTTAGGTGTCATTCCGTTTATTTGGATAGATGCCATCAAAATCGCCTTTATCTTTCCAATTTCACATAAAATTTCAAATTTGTGCTTGACAAAGTAAAGACGTTTGTGTTAGAATCAGTTTCGCACGGTAGTTATATGTTATATAAGGTCATTGAAAAACAGACAGCAACGATGGTAAGGAAAAGTATTGGATGGAGAGTTTGATCCTGGCTCAGGAC
>CAJXLN010000010.1 GCA_913056255.1 uncultured Thermotogae bacterium
AGCGGTGTGCATTTCTTTTCTTCGCTCTTCTTCCATTTGAAGTTACATGCCAAAGTAAATCCTCAAATTCAATTGTCGTCTTTCTCATGAAAAGAACATGACACAAAATAATTTTCAGGACTTGATCACTATTTTCTTCGAAAAATGCGGTCAGACAATTGAGCTACCGATCTATTCCCCAAAAACAATAGAAGTGAGGGAACTCGACCCACAACCTATGAAAAGTTGAGAATTAATCAAAACAAAAAGAAGTATCATAATTCAAAAAGTGTCGATTTTTACAAGGAAGAAAATCATGGACATTATGGAGAAATATGAAAGATTAAAAAAAGATATCGAAAAAGCAGGAAGAGTTGTAGTGGCCTTCTCGGGTGGTGTGGACAGCACCTTCCTACTTAAAGTGTGCAAGGATACTCTTGGTACTCAAAATGTTATAGCTGTAACTGCCACTTCGCCTATAAGATTTCAAGAAGATTTTGAAAACACCAGAAACTTGGCAAAAGAGATGGGAATCAAACTTATCGAGCTAAAAGTAAACGAACTTGAAAACGAGCTTTTCAAAAGAAACGATGAACTGCGGTGTTATTACTGTAAATTCGGTCTTCTTTCGAAGATCAAAGAAGTTGCAAAATCCAACAACATCGATCGTATATTAGACGGAACGAACTACGACGATGTAAGAACGGATTATCGTCCGGGAATAAGGGCTCTCAAGGAACTTGAAATTTTGAGTCCCCTTAGAGATAATGAATTCACAAAAGAAGAAATCAGAAAGCTCTCAAAAGAGTTTAAACTCAAGACCTGGGACAGGCCACCATTGGGTTGTTGCCTTGCAACACGATTTCGATATGGTATCAGAATAAATGAGGAAAGACTTGAAAAACTGAGGAAGATGGAAAATTATTTGCGTTCACTCGGACTAACTTTAGACAGGGCGAGATACCATGATGATAATACGATAAGAATCGAAACTTTGCCTCAAGAAATGGATGTGATCATGAAAAACAGGGAACAAATAGTTAAAATGGCGAAAGGTCTTGGCTTCAAATACATTTCTATGGATCTTCAGGGTTACAGGACAGGGAGCATGAACGAGGTGCTACGATGAATCTGAGAAAGTTCTTAGAGAGTTTCAAAAATGGAGAGATGTCTTTAGATGATGTTATCAAAGCGATCAACGATAATGAATATGAAGATCTGGGATTTGCCAAGATAGACCATTCACGTGAAAAGCGAAGGGGATTTCCAGAAGTTCTGTTTTGTCAGGGGAAAACCACTGATCAGATAATCAAGATCATGAAAAGCTTAACTCAACGACACGAAAATATTTTGGCAACACGGGCTGAGAAAGAAGTTTACGAAAAGGTTAAAAAATCGATAATCGGTGCCAGATACAATTCGATCGCAAAAACTATAGTGGTTGAGAGAAATCCTTTGCCTAAAGTTGGTAAGATACTCATTATCAGCGCAGGTACATCTGACCAACCCGTTGTGGAAGAGATTAGAGAAAGTGCCTCTGTGATGGGAAATAACGTGGAGATGTTGTTAGACGTCGGAGTTGCCGGAATTCATAGACTTCTGAGAAATGTTGAAAAACTCAAAAAAGCCAAAGTGATCGTGGTAGTAGCCGGAATGGATGGGGCACTTCCAAGTGTTGTGGCGGGACTCGTTGACAAGCCAGTTGTTGCCGTTCCCACGAGTGTGGGATATGGCGTGAATTTCAATGGAGTAGCTCCGCTTTTAACGATGTTAAATAACTGTTCAGGAGGTATTGGCGTGGTGAATATAGACAACGGATTTGGCGCGGCACACCTTGCTTCCTTGATAAATAAAATAAAGGAGTGAAAAGAGTTGGATGCTTACTTCGATATCTTTTCTGGTATCAGTGGAAATATGACGTTGGGAGCTCTGATCGATGCTGGCCTTTCACTTGAAAATCTCAAAAAAGAGCTTTCCAAACTTGGAATGAAAGACGAGTATGAGATTGTATCGAAAAAAGTTCTGAAAAACGGAATGTCTGCCACCTATATCAACGTAGAATTGAAAAAACATGTGCATGCACACAGACACCTGCATGACATTCAAGAAATGATAGATAAAAGTGGCATTTCAAAGTTCGCAAAAGAAAAAAGCAAAGAGATCTTCTTGAATCTCGCGAAGGCCGAGTCAAAAATACACGGCATCGATATAAACGAGATCCACTTTCATGAAGTTGGCGCTACTGACGCAATCATAGATATTGTAGGTTCGATCATTGGAATGGAGCTTTTATCGATCGAACGAATACAGGCTTCTCCCATCCATGTTGGAACTGGTTTTGTCGAAAGCGCACACGGTAAAATTCCAGTTCCGGCTCCAGCAACGATGGAACTTCTCAAGGGAGTTCCCACTTATTCCACAGGTATAAAATCGGAACTCACGACGCCAACTGGGGCAGCGATAATCACAACGCTTGCCGAATCTTTTGGCCCAAGGCCAGAAATGCGAATATTGAAAAACTCTTACGGCGCCGGAACTCGAGATCTTGAAATTCCAAACCTCTTAAGGCTGAATTTAGGGGAATTCGTTGAATCGAACTTCAAAAGAGATTTCGTTGATGTAGTCGAAACGACCATTGACGATATGAACCCACAATTTTACGAATACGTTATGGAAAGACTTTTTGAGGCTGGAGCTTTAGATGTGTTTTTAACGCCAGTTCAAATGAAAAAAAGCAGACCTGGCTCAAATATCACGGTATTAGTTGAAGATGACTCTCTCGAGGAAATCGTGAAGATACTTCTAACTGAAACCACCACGCTTGGTGTAAGAATTTCAAAGAAAATTCAAAGATATTGTCTTGAAAGAGAAATCAAATCGGTCGAAACTGAGTGGGGGAAGATCAGAGTAAAAGTTGCCCGGGATCGAGATTCCGTTTTAAATGTTTCTCCAGAGTACGAAGACTGCAAAAAGGTATCTTTAGAAAATAACATTCCATTGAAAGTTATTTACAATGCCGCCCTCAAAGCTTACGGGGAAGTGAAATGAAGAAAAATGAATCTTCTGCGTAAACGAATGTGGAGCTTACTCACAATCGTTTTCATTTTCAATCTGATCGTGTGGTTTCTGCCTCTTTTGATGAGATTTTCCGGAACATTCCTGACCATAGGGGCACTCGCTTACTTTTTTGGCCTCAGACACGCCTTTGACGCAGATCACATAGCCGCTATAGATAACGTGACGAGAAAACTAAGACAAGACGGAGAAAAACCTGTAGCAGTCGGCTTTTTCTTCTCAATGGGTCATTCAACAGTTGTGATACTGTTATCGTTGGGGTTGGTGTTGATTACAAAAGAAGTGCAAGGGCAAATGGGTATCCTGAAAGAAATAGGAGGGTTGATCGGGACGATTGTCTCGGCAAGTTTTTTAACTCTCATCGGTCTCATAAATTTTTTCATTTTCTGGAAACTGTACCAACTTTTCAAAGAGTACCAAAAGACTAAAGAAAAAACTAAAGAAATCAGTGAAGACATTCAAAATAGTGTAGATAACATGCTTATAAAACGCGGCCTTATGGGGAATTTTTTTAAATTCTTGTACAAGAAAATAGACGCCAGTTGGAAGATGTATCCGATAGGATTTTTGTTTGGACTGGGATTTGACACGGCGACAGAAATTGCAATACTTGGAATATCAGCAACGATGGCTCAAAATGGCCAAGCTGTGTGGCAGATCATGATTTTTCCGTTACTTTTCACGGCTGGTATGAGCATGATGGACACATTGGATGGTATAGCCATGATGAAAATTTATGATTGGGCCATGGTGAATGTGATAAGAAAACTCTTTTTCAACATGACGATCACCGGCCTCTCCGTTTTCATTGCTTTGATCGTTGGTATGATCGAATGGCTTCAAGTTTTTGCAAATCATTTTAAATTCGGTGGCGCCTTTTGGAATTACGTTGAAAACATCAACTTCGGTGTCCTTGGAATCGTGATTGCCGTTTCGATGATTTTTGTGTGGATTTTTTCTTATCTTTACTATAGGAAAGTCCTTGAAGTTATGTAAAGGAGGGATGAAATATGAATCATAGAAAATTTGGAAAATATGATTTTAAAACATCAGTTCTTGGCTTTGGATGTATGCGACTTCCCGTCATTGACAACGATTACTCTAAAATAGATGAAAGAGAAGCGATCAAAATGGTGAGGTATGCCATAGATAACGGGGTCAATTACATTGACACGGCATATCCTTATCATAAAGGAAACAGTGAATTGTTCGTTGCCAAAGCTTTAAAAGATGGCTACAGAGAAAAGGTGTATCTCGCCACGAAATCTCCTGTTTGGCTTGTGAAATCACACGAAGATTTTGATAAGTATCTCAATGAACAGCTTTCAAAATTGGAAACCGATCACATTGATATGTACCTCCTTCATGCACTGAACAAAGACAGATGGACAACTTTGAAAGAACAGAGAGTTTTCGATTTTATACGAAAAGCCTTATCCGATGGAAGAATTCGACACATAGGTTTCTCGTTTCATGACGACTTAAAAACATTTAAAGATATCGTTGACTCATACGATTGGGATTTTTGTCAAATCCAATTTAACTATATGGACGAGCACTATCAGGCAGGTATTGCCGGACTTAGGTATGCACATAAAAAAAACATGGCTGTCATTGTCATGGAGCCCATAAAAGGTGGAAAGCTCGCAAACCGTGTGTCAAAAGATGCCATGGAGATTTTCAAGAGCGCATCTGCTAACAGAAGCGCTGCGGAGTGGGCTTTAAGATGGGTTTGGTCTCATCCGGAGGTAACACTTCTCTTGAGTGGAATGAGCAACATGGAACAAGTTGTGGAGAACGTGAAAATCGCAAGTAATCTCAATTACACACTTAAAGATGAGGAAATGAAAACGATCGATGCCGTGAGAAAAATATATAAGGCTAAAGTAAAAGTTGATTGCACAAGTTGCGGATACTGCGTACCATGCCCAAATGGTGTTGCCATTCCGACTATTTTCAACCTCTATAACGACGCTTTCATTTTTGACAACTTGAAAGATTCTCAAGAAGGATATAAGTTGTTGATCGATCAAAAATCAGATGCATCGCAATGCGTTGAATGTGGGCAATGCGAAAGTGTCTGTCCACAACACCTTTCAATAATAAAGTCTTTGAAAAACGCAAGAGCCACCCTTGAAATTTAGGAGATACTCCTACCAACCTTGCTTGAGAAAGAGTTCTTTTGTTTATTCACCTCTTGATTTAGGATCTCACATTTTATTCAATATCTTATCCTGGCCGTAGATGCCGAGGTAATGAGTGCCCTTTGGCACCATTACTTCCACTTTCATGCCCGAGTGGGATTCTCCAGTGAAGAATGTCTTCCCCACTGTCAACATCAGTTGTAAAATAGGGAAAACATCAGTCAAAAGCCCTATGTTATAATCTTCTCAAAGCCCTCAGGAGGTGTTTTATGGCAAAGGAAACGATCATCGAAGTGAATGATCTCAAAAAGCATTATAGAAATGTAAAAGCCGTCGATGGCATATCATTCAAGGTGTTAAGAGGAGAAGTTTTTACACTCCTCGGGCCAAACGGTGCTGGAAAAACCACAACTCTTGAGGTACTTGAAGGTTTAAAAACGTACGATTCTGGAAAGATAACCATGTTCGGAAAAACGTTGCATGCCAATATTCCACGTGAGATAAGGGAAAGAATAGGTGTGGTACTTCAAGAAAACAATTTCATAGAACACTTGACGGTAGCCGAGATCTTGAAGATGTTCAGGAATTTTTATCCAAGCCCTATGAAAGTAGCGGAAGTTCTGAAAATCGTCAGTCTTCAAGAAAAGCGCAGAGCACATGTTGAAAAGCTCTCGGGCGGCCAGCGGCAGCGTCTTGCGATAGGTAGTGCGCTCATTGGAAATCCCGATCTGATATTCATGGATGAGCCAACCACGGGTTTGGATCCCCAAGCCAGAAGGAATATCTGGGACATGATCGAAAAATTCAAGAACTCTGGAAAGACCATTTTTCTCACGACTCATTACATGGAAGAAGCTGAAATGCTTTCTGATTATGTTTACATAATGGACCATGGTAAGATAATCGCCAAGGGAACACCTCAAAAATTGATATCTTCCTTTGGTGAGGATAAGATCATAGAGGCACGCGTGAATACGGATGGTAACAAGATCCTTGAGCTCAAGGAATTTTTTAACGACGCAGAAATAGAGAAATCTAAGGTGATTTTTGGAGCATCAGATGTTCCAAAAGCTATGAAATCTTTTCTTAATTGGGCTGAAACTAACTCAATCAAAGTGGAGGATATCGTTGTACGTCAATCCAACCTTGAAGATGTTTTTCTAAAACTCACCGGCAGAGGTCTTAGAGACTAATGAAGCGAACTTTTACTATTTTTAAAAGTCTTTCCCTTTCAAGCTTAAGAAGTCCAGGCGCGTTATTTTGGACTGTGGTATTTCCGGTGCTACTTCTGGTAATTCTTAGCTCCATATTTTCGAACGTTGGGAAATCAGTTTCTGTTAAAGTTGCAGTTGTAAATGAGAGCTCGACCTTCAAAGGTACGAATATGGATTTTGCTTCTCATATAGTCGAAGCTCTAAATGGCATGTCTAAAGCAACTGACGATAAAACGCCTCTCCTATCGATTGAATCGAGTACAACACGAAGTTTTCTCCAGAATTCGATAAAAAAGCTAAAACTCGGCAAAATAGATGCTGTCTTGATCATACCCAAATTTTTCAATACATATCTTTACGCTCGCACACTTCATTTTCCATTGAAAGTGAAGAACGAGTCACTTGAGATATACACACAACGTAACAGCCAAAGCTCCAACATCGCCTTTTCTCTCCTTGATTCCATTGTTAATGCTTTCAACAGAGAATTCATAAAGCGTTCGGGAATAACCGATCAAGTGATTCCAGAAATCAAATACGTTTCGATTGGGAAAAATTCATCTTTTTCATACATGAATTTCCTTATCACTGGGATAATCGTAATGGCCTTTATGACGGTTGCACTTTTTGGAGTAACCGATGATCTGCTCGTTCAACGTGAAAAAAAGGTTCTGCGAAGGATTTTTGTTGCTCCGATCAATCGTAGTCATTACCTTTTTGGGATGACTTTTTCCAATTGGGCTTTAGAGTTCGTTCAACTCGCTTTAATTCTTGTTGTTGGTATGTGGATGGGAGCAAAATTGAAAATTGGACCAAGTGCGGTTTTTTATCTTCTTTTAGCTCTTTTTACCACAACGCCACTTGGATTTTTTGTTTCAAGTTTTGCCAAAAGCGCCAATTCGGGAAGTGCTCTGGCCAATGTTTTTAACTTTTTTTTCATGTTTCTCGGAGGTCTATTTTTCCCGGTCAACAACGTTCCGACTGCTCTTAAAGTTTTCGTTTACTCCATACCCACGACGTATCTCGCTAACGGATTAAGAGACTCAATGGGTGTCAGCCCTTCACCAACGCCTGCCTATTTGAATGTGCTTGTACCGATAATTTGGGCAGTAGTTATGACTCTGTACAGTATGCGACATTTCAAGTGGGAGGTGTGATATGAAATTCTGGACAAGCCTTTGGGCTTTGACTCTGCATGCCCTCCGTGATAGAAGAAGTACTCTTGTCAATTTTTTATTTCCACTTGTTATACTGATCATATTTGGGAATGTTTTTTCTTGGACGAGCTCTCAATCTACTGTGAAAGTTGCTTTTACAGGAACAAAACTTCCGAGAATTGAAAGAGTTAAATACGTAGAGTTTCAAAACCTGAGTGCCCTCAAAAAAGCAATTCTCGCTCAAAAAGTGGATTTTGGACTTTCACTTAAAGGAAAAATTTTGAAGATATATCTCAATCCATCCAACATACAATCTAACGATTATTACATATCCATAGGAAAACGCGTATCCAAAAAGATAAACGAATCAAAAGGTATCGTCTCAATGATAAACGTAAAACGAACAGAAGTTTCTTTTTCTGGGAAAAAATTCAATTACCTCGGCGATCTGATCCCTGGCATTCTCGCTTTGAGTATATTCTCCGTCGGGATCTTTTCAATGACCGCCGGATTAGCACATTTAAGAGATAAAAAGGTGATGAAAAAACTCTGGACAACTCCCATATCACGTTGGCACTTTTACGGTGCTTTTATTCTCGAAAAAGTCATCGAAACTTACATATCTATTCTTGCACTATTTGGAATAGCCATAATCATGTTTGGTGCACATTACAGTGTGGATTGGTTCAAATTCACAATCCTCGTGTTGTCAGCAACTTTCGGAATGATGGGAATTGGAATGATAATATTGCTCCTTTCACCTAACGCCAAGGTCTCAAGTGAAATTTCAAGTGTCCTTTACACGTTGGCTACGTTTTTTGCCGGTGTGTACTTCCCGATAAAAATCATGCCACCGATCATGCAACGTGTGGCATATTCACTTCCTCTCGTTTACATCGTAGACGCGATGAAGTACACGACCAACATCGCTCCAATGTCACCCGCTAAGTTCTATTTGATAATCGCCGTGATGTTAGTTGGATTTATCCTTGTTTTAATGGGATTCAGCAAAGTGTTCAAATCGGAGTAAAAATCGAGTAGAAGAAAGGGGAAAATTCCATTCTCCTACTCGATTGCATTACATGAAACTAAGGACTCCATTCAAAAAGCCGAGGATGGGGGGATGGGACCTCAACTTTTTAGAATGCTTGCACTGTCAAGTATGACTATTTCATTCAGAATGACCAAAAATCTATTTCGAGATACTATTACCTATACATATTCATTTTGAAAGTTTATAAAAATCCAACCCCGCCATAAGGCTCATTGGGTTGTAATACCATCCTTTGACCCATGTTCTCTCAACATGGTGACCCATTGGTTGAACCATGTAAAGCTCCATAGCATAATCGTGAGCCTTTTGAGCGAGTTCCTTGTAGATTTTAGCCCTTTCTTCAGGGACACTTGTTTTCATAGAAGCGACTATCAATGGGTTTAATTCCTTTGCGGCAAATTTTCTGAAATTATCCCCAAGAAATTTTCCATACGTTCCAAAACTCGACAAGAAAGGTTGAACAAAATCGTAAGCATCCGGATAATCTGCTGTCCATCCCATCACGAAGAATGGCAATCTCCCAGCAAAAACGTCATCAAGATACGATGCCCACAACTCACCTATTACGCTTACTTTGAATTTTGGATTTATCTTAGCCGCATAATGCTTGATCATTTCGCACGCTATTCTGCGCTGTTCATTACCCGTGTTGTAAACGATCGTAACTTTGAATCCCTTCTTCCACAACTCACCGTTATAGGCTTTTTTGAAATATTCTGTAGCTTTGGCAAGATCGAAATCATACGATGGCACTTCTTTGCTATACCCTAATAGCCCTTTTGGAATACAACTGTTCGGTATAATGCCTTCCCCATTCCAAACCTGATTTATATATTTTTCATAGGGAAAAAGGTATTCAAAGGCTTTTCGGACGTTTATATCACTGAAGAAATCTGGAGGAACTCCATTCCCATCCAATTTTCCACTTCCAATGAATGATTTTCCTTTCGCATTCACGTTGAAGTTAAAGAATCCACTGACAATTTCGAGAGTGGGAAATCCCTTTAAGACTCTCACTCCATCCATTCCTTCAACTAGCGACATGTACTGTTCTGGAACGTAGATTATATCCGCATTTCCGCGTTGAAGATCGAGCTTTCTCGTTGTAAACTCCGATACACGCTTTATTACGGCGTACTTGATTTTGGCTGGTCCAGCCCAATAGCTATCGAAACGCTCAAAAACTATTTGCCTACCCTTTTGCCATCTACTCAGTGTGAAAGGACCGCTGCCGTTTTCAATTGAGAAAAGTGGATCCTTTTCGCGTGTCGGATTGTAGTATTTCCACCACGTATCGGCTGTTCCAGGCCAAGCACCGTTATCAATCGCCCATTTTTTGTCTGTAACACCTGTCCATCCGGCGTAATGTGCAAGCATCGATAAGAAAGGTGGATAGGGATGTGGTAAGTGAATTATGAGTTCGTTACCTTTGATCTCAAAGACTTTATCCATAAGGTTGAAAGCTTTAAGCATTGCATCTTCGTATTCAGATTTCAGTTTGCCATTTGAGAACATATCGTTCCATTTTTTCACACCTGCGTACTTCATAACCCACTGAGTTATAGAATCGACGTAATTCCCATTTATTGTTGGAAATAGAGCTTCCGCAATCATCCAGGCAGCTCCACCACTTCTATCCAAAACCAAGAGTCTCTCCAAGGAATACTTAACATCCTCTGGAGTTAGAATATCACCGTTGTGAAATTGTACACCTTTCCTTATGTGGAACACGTACGTTTTTCCATTGTCTTTTATCGTTCCTTCTTCAGTCGAAGGAACGTTTGTGGAAAGCATTGGAAGATAACTCGTTAGGCTTGTTCCGTTGTATTGGATAAGGTTGTCGTACATCTGAGATACCGCTTCAACTGAGGCGTTATCGTAGCACCACGCGGGATCGAGAGAAGGTATCGTTCCAGTAGTCTCCTCGATTAAGGTATCGGGATTTGCCACTGCATTGGCAAGAACCAAAATGCTTAAAGATGCAACGAGCAAAGTTAAAAGTACGATCTTCTTCAAATTCATCCCCTCCTAAATGTTATGAATTTTTGAGTAAATTCAACTTATCAAAGTTTCTTTTCTTCTTTTAAGGTATAGAACATAATGGCCTTTTTATCTTTCTTTCCCCATTTTCGAACTATGCAACACCCTTCCAGCGAATCTGCTGGAAGGGACTTGAAAGCAGAACTTTTGTGTCTTGGCTAAGGCAATGACTGATAATTCATCTTATCATTTTGACAACGCGTAGAAGTCGATCATGCCACGTAACATCGGGTTGTAATACCATCCTTTTATCCAGCTTCTCTGCACGTGGTTACCCAAGGGTTGGTACAGCCACATTATGGCTGCTTCATCATAAGCTTTCACCGAAAGTTCCTTGTAAATTTTGAGCCTTTCCTGAATATTTGTAATACTTCTGGCTTCATCTATCAATGGATCGAATACTTTTTTCGCCAACTCTTGATAACCTTTTCCAAGTGTAAGACCGTAGTAACCTGTACTGTACAAGAACGGATACACAAAATCGTCAGCGTCAGGATAATCAGCAAACCATCCAGTCATGAAATACGGCAACTTCCACTCCAATCTATCTCGGACATATGAAGACCACAATTCAGAACGGACTTCTATCTTGAATCGCGGGTTGATCTTTCTCGCGTAAGCGCTCAACATGTTGGCGACCTGGCGTGATTGAGCAGCACCAGTAATGTAAACGATTGACATTTTGAATCCTTTTTTCCACAATTCGCCGTTGAATGCCTTTTTGAAGTATTCTTCTGACTTTGCAAGATCGAAATGATACTTCGGTACTGTCGGATCGTATCCGAATATTCCCTTCGGTATCGGTCCATTAGGCTGTAGGGCATTCCCATTCCATACCTCTTTTATGTAAAGATCGTATGGGAACATGTAAGAAAATGCTTTTCTTACGTTTATGTCCGAGAAGAAATTCGATGGTATGCCGTTTCCATCCAATTTTCCGGATCCAACGTATGGATTTCCGTTCATGTTTATGGTGTAGGTCATGAAACCGGCATCTACACCAAGAATCGGCAGTTTTTCAAAGACTTTCACCCCGGGGATATTTTTAACTAAAGACAAATACTGTTGAGGAATAGCCGCAATATCAGCATCTCCGTGTTGAAGCATGAGTTTGCGTGTGGTGAACTCTTTAACAACTTTTATGATGATGTTTTCCACTTTTGCCGGAGCTCTCCAATAGTTGTCAAATCTTTTCAACGTTACTTCGATTCCTCTTTCCCACTTCACAAGCTTGTATGGCCCAGTTCCATTTGCAATGGAGTAAAGTGGATCTTTCTCTCTAACAGGGTTGTGATATTTCCACCACGTGTCAGCTGTTCCTGGCCACGCACCGTTATCAACTGCCCACTTTTTGTCGATGATGTAAGAACCACATATTCCGTGTGCAACTATGGATATAAGAGAGGGATAAGGCTTTGGCATGTGAATGATGACGTCATCGCCTTTTATCTCGATGGATTTATCAAGAACTGCAAAAGCCTTGAGCATCGCGTCTTTGTATTCTGGCTTTAAAACTCCATCTGAAAAAAGAGCGGAATATTTGGACACACCTGCATATTTGGTAACCAAATCTTCAATAGAGTTCACACCAATTAGAGGCATCGCGATCATCCATGAGGGCCCGCCAGAGCGATCAAAAACGATTTGTCTCTCCAATGAATATTTGACATCTTCCGGTGTTAACAGATCGCCATTGTGAAAGTAAACGTTCTTCCTTATGTGGAAAATGTACGTCTTTCCATTATCCTGTATTGTTCCATCTTTCACACTTGGGACATTTGTGGAAAGCATTGGAAGAAATCGAGTGGTGCTTGGGCCGTCGTACTGAACAAGACTCTCGTAAATCTGAAAATCCACGTTGTTGGAGGGGGGAGAGTATGGCCAGAAAGGATCCAAACTCACTATGCCACCTTCAGTGACCTGAATTATCGTGTTGGGGTTCACAACGTTTGGAAATGCAGTTGCACTCATTAAAAGCACGAATAGCAGTGCAATTCCCAAGATGATACTCTTTTTGAAGTTCATAAGCAAAACACCTCCTGTTTTTTGAAGTTCTCTCAAATTCAGTTAACCCTTAACTCGTTTTTATGAAAATATTCTCCATTGACCATGATCGAATCTATTTCGAGATTTTTTTGATCTAAAAAAACAATATCTGCACGCTTGTCAACATCCAAATTGCCCACATTTTTTAGTTTAAAAAATCTTGCAACATTTACGGTGAAAGGTTTCAAAGCATCTTCCATTTTCATACCGGATTGAACACATTCTCTGAAAGCTTTGAACATCACAGAACATCCAGAAATCTTCATGGATAAAAAGTTACCACTCTCATCGAAAACTGGAATGCTGCCTTGAGAATCGCTACTCACCAAAATGTGATCTATATCTCCACCATTTTCAAGCAAGTATTTTATAGCGTCCTTAACACTTACAAATTCACCTTCAGAAATACCTGCCGTTAGATCCACAAATCCACCCCTCTTCATCCACTCTGCCGCGGCCTCTAAAAGTCTTGAATTTCTATTCACATGTGTGGGAAGAAAAGAGGTTATTTGTACTTCATCGTCCGAAATAGCCTCCATTAACGGGGAAAGCATTTTGCTCGATTTTCCAACATGTACAACGATCTTTCCCGACTTAGACGAAAGAAGAGAAGCAACATGACATTCCCCAGCAAGTCTTCGAATTTCCTGAATCGTTATTACACTGGAACGATGATCTGAAATTGCCACTTCTCCAACGCCTATGATGGGATCCAAAAGTACTATATCTTTTTTTACAGATCCGCTTATCGTTTGAATGGGATACTCATAAGATCCCGTTAGCATGTAAGCATTTATTCTTTCTTCGCGAAGAGCTTTGACTTTAGCAAACAAAGAGAGCAAAGATTTCGTTACAGAGTCAGTTCCTAATAAGCCTATCACACTGGTAATGCCACAACTCAGAAGCTTCGAAGCTTGAATTTCCGGGATTCTTGATACAAACCCGCCTTCTCCACCACCTCCAATGACATGAACATGCCCATCTACAAAGCCTGGAACGGCGATCTTGCCATCAAAATTCTTGGTAATGCTTTTGGGGAAGCTGTATTTTCCAATATTATCGAATATTCCCTCAATATGCTCACCGACAATTAACAGATCTTTTTTCCCCGAATAGGTAGGAGTGTACAATTCCACTTTTCGAAAGATTTTTATCATTAAAATAGCCCCCCACTTTTTGTAGCGAAAATCATGCCAAAACTCGGTGCATTGGTATAGGACTGTACTGCATATCATAAGAAATCAGGAAAATATGTGTATTAATGGAAGGATTAAATTGACAAAAAAGTTAATCAAACAATAAATAGGATCAAAAAATGGATAAAAATCAGAGGAATAAAATTCAATTTTCCTTATTTAAAGAGGAAATTAATTGGTATCCCAATTGGGTAAGTGTTGTGCCCTTTCTTCCCCTATTAACAGATACGTATCCAAGGACACGAAGTTTTGAAAGTATCTTTCTCACTTTACTTTCCTCAATATCGTATGCACTGGAGATCTTACTTCTTCCGGCGCTTTGATTTAACCAAATAAATCTTAACACTTTAATCTCCTCAAAACTTGGCTTTTTATCAGCACCTTTTAGCAATTTTCTTGACAAATACGGAGGTATTTCATGTATTCCTATTTCACCCGAGAAAAGATTCCCGACGTAGTCCACAAAATTTTCAACTTCTCGAATGTTGCCAGGCCATTGGTATTTCTTAAGCGCATCCATCAAACTTTTATCAAAAGAAATTTTGTAACTCTTTTCATTTACAAAATGCTCTATGAGCATTTCAAGATCGTCAATTCTTTCGTAAAGAGATGGGAGCCTGAGTTGAAATGTTGATATTCTGTAAAATAAATCTCGTCTGAATTTCCCTTCTTCCATCATCTGGAATAGATCCGCATTTGTTGCTGATATCACCCTGGCATTTACCGGTATAATATGCGTACCTCCCACTTTTATGATTTCTTTTTCTTGTAACACTCTTAACAGCTTGGATTGTAACATCAAAGGTATTTCGGATATTTCATCCAAAAATATTGTGCCGTTGTTCGCAACTTCGAAGAGGCCTGATTTTCCTCCCCTCTTTGCACCTGTAAAAGCACCTTCCTCATAACCAAACAATTCACTTTCAAGAAGATCCTCTGAAAGAGACGCACAGTTTATTGGGACGAAAGGCCCATCAGATCTCTTAGAATAATTATGAATTGCCTGAGCAAAAAGTTCCTTTCCAGTACCACTTTCGCCTTCCAACAGAACGGGTATATCTGAAAGTGCTATCTTCTTGGCAAGTTTCACAATTTCATGAATCTTATCCCCTCCTATTATCATGGAAAAATTCGCTTTCGCGCTCATGCCGGATTTTCTGACCTTCACAATGTGTTTTCTCTCGACTTCTCTGTAAAGTTCCACCGGATAAAATGATACCATTACGGTTCCCTTAGGAACTTCTTTGGAATTCAATACCATCTCAGCACCATCTAACTCAATTATCTCGTTGTGAAGATCTTTATCAATAGATCTCAAGCCCATCTTCTTGAGTATGGGAGTTACGCTTCTTCCAATGATATGACTTGACTGGATTTTCACGTACTTTTCAGCAAAACGGTTGAAGAGGAGCACAGTTCCGTTATCTTTGGAATAAGCCATTACCGCTTGTCTGGCCATTGAAAGCACTGTTTCTAAGTCGAGCCTCACGGTTGCCATATCCAAAAGAAAGCTTTGCAAACCCGGTTGTGTGGATTTAACCGTCTTTGAATACTCCAAAAGCTTCTGAAGATCTTCCCATTCAAATAAATCAAGCCTGAAAAGTAGTTCGAGTATGACTGAAGGATCGAAGATACGATCGTGTATATCTATGACTCTTTTCACAAAGGAAGGAACGTGTTTTTTTTCGCCTGGCGTTATGGCCACATCAAGCTTTGGGAAATCTTTACATCCAGGATAGTACGGATATATTTTGAGGTTGAGTCCGAATTCTTTGATCAACGTTACGACTTCTTCAGCAGATTCTTGAGTATCATTCACCAAAAGGAGAGAAGTTCCTTCGGAAATTCCCTTCAGTTTCCTCCATCCATTCATTGTCAATGTTCTGCGAGGACTTAAGATGGGAATTGAACTCCCGGAGGGAGTATAAACGTATTTCGCAACAGCGCTTCCTGATAAAAGCACCACGTCTGCGTCACATTTGATAGTACCTATCCTGTCCGTAACGATGTATTGTATGAATTCTACTTTCCCGTCTAAAAATTGTCTCAATTCTCGCTCAAGTAGATCGGCTACTTCACTTTTCAATGAGACAATTCCGACTTTCTTCAAAAAAGATTCCCCCTTTCCAAACAAAGTAAGCGGAGAGTAGCTCACGATATGGCTAATACTCCCAATTTTCCGAATATCATGAGCAGCCCAACTGTGATCAGTACAATTCCGCCAACTACGTTGATCTGCTTTTGATATTTCGAAATAGCGGGAACGATCTTATTCACAGAATCTATTAGAATGGCAGCTAACAACAACGGTATCATTATTCCAACCGAAAATAAAGCCAGCAACAGACCTCCATTAAGCGTGTTGCCCGTAGCTGCAATGGTGAGTATTGCGCCGAGAGTGGGTCCTATGCAAGGAGTCCAGGCAAAAGAGGTAACGATTCCAAATAAAAAAGCACTCCAAAATCCTTCTATCTCACGGTTAAATGGTAAGAGTATTCCTTTTTCAAAAAACGGTAATGTGAATAAGCCTGTAAAACTTAAGCCAAAAACGACGATCACTATTCCACCGATCAGTTCTATCAGACGTCGTGAACCCACTAACAACATTCCAAATGTTCCGGTGGCAAGCCCAAGTAAAATGAAGATCACAGACAATCCTAGAGAAAACGCAAAAGCACGCCAGAGCGCACTTTTTTTGCCCTTAGATGAGATTAAAAAAGCCAAAAAACCCGGCAGAATTGGAAAAATACACGGTGAAAGGAAACTGAGTAGTCCTCCAACCAGTGCCGCCCACCAATTCACTTGTACCGTAACAAGAGAAAATTCCAAATTTTTCACTCCTTTTGATTGAATTGTACTTTTGATTTGGCTTTGACATCACAAAAGATATCCTTTTCTTTTCAAAAATTTTACCATTTAATTCGGTTTATTCCAATTTTGAACTCTTTAGCTTTTTTAAGATCAGAAACAGAAGACTCTCCATTTCAACATTTAGAACCTATCCTTAAATAATCACTATATCTTTAACTCTCAAGTATCATCGTTCTCGACTTCACGACTACCGTTTCTTGGCTGCCCTCAAAACAAAGATTTTTTTTATTCTACTCTCCCGAAGTCTCGGCTATCGCTTCTCAACCTGTCGTTTTCGGTCATAGAAGTGGGAAAAATATTCTCCACTGGAGAATCCCGTCGCGGCTACCGCTTCTCGGCTGCCGCCTCGGGCATAAAAGTGGAAAAAATGGTGCTAAAGGGTCGCGGCTACCGCCTTGGTCGGGAATGTCGAGGTAACGATTCTCAGCTACCGCTTCAGACAAAAAAGTGGAAAGCCGTTCCCCCACAGGGGAACTCCACTCCCACAGGCACTCTCGACACCTCCACTCCTCCGCTCTCTTGGCTCCTCCGCTCCTATTTTTGTTTAGAGATAAGCTCTTAATCTAATTGGCAATATAATGTTATTATAGTACGGCAGGAACTGCCAGAATTCAATTCTGTAAAACAGGAAGCTAACAGATTTTTCATGAATTCAAGGAGGTGTAAAATGAGTTCAGGATATTACAGATTTCCAAATGTAAACGAAGAAAAAGTGATCTTTGTCTGCGAAGACGATATCTGGTCTGTTCATATGAGTGGTGGCGTTCCGGAAAGATTAACATCAAATCTTGGCGAGATCACGTATCCTTACTTTTCCCCGGATGGAAACTGGATCGCATTCGTAGGCCATGAAGAAGGCAACCCGGAAGTGTACATCATGCCATCTTTCGGAGGACAAGAAAAAAGACTAACTTATCTCGGAAGCTCAAATTGTGTCATTGCAGGATGGCGAAACGACAGGATAATATTCGCAACGAATTACAATCAACCATTCAAAAGAATCCTTGAATTGTGGGAAATCAAAATGAATGGAGATGATTTGAAGAAATTACCCTACACTTATGCAAGGAACATAAGTTTTGGAAAGAATGGAGTTGTGATAGGAAGAAACACGGCAGATCCCGCAACATGGAAAAGGTACAAAGGCGGAAGAGCCGGAGAGATATGGATAGATGAATTTGGAAACTATGAATTTACCAAGCTGATAGATCTCAAAGGCAACCTTGCAAACCCAATGTGGATAGGAAACAGGATATATTTCATATCGGATCACGAGGGGATAGGAAATATATACTCGTGTTATCCGGACGGAACGAACCTTAAAAAGCACACGGATCATAAATA
Source organism: uncultured Thermotogae bacterium (assembly GCA_913056255.1). GTDB lineage: Bacteria > Thermotogota > Thermotogae > Mesoaciditogales > Mesoaciditogaceae > WFSH01. Next base: position 18,121 of record CAJXLN010000010.1, read on the forward strand.
CTTTTATGCAAGAAATGCCTCAACGGACGGTAAGAACATAGTGTATCAATGCGGAGGAGATATTCATTTTTTAAATATCGAAAAAAACCTTTCGCTTAAATTGGAAATAGATCATCGTGGTCCACGAATTCAAACGAACCGTAAATTCGTGGATTCTGCAAAATTCCTCGAGGATTATTCTCCCTCTTTCGATGGAAAATTTTTAAGCTTGAATTCAAGAGGAAAATCATTTTCATTCGCAAATTGGAGCGGAGCCGTAATTCAGCATGGAAAAACGAATGAGGCAAGATACAGACTCACGAGATGGCTTTCGGATGAAAGACGTCTTGTCTTCGCAAGCGATGACGGAGGAGAAGATCACATTGAGATTCTCGATTTAGACGATCCACAAAATCCAAAAAAATTGGATTTGGATTCCGGAAGACCTTACGATATAAAAGTTTCGCCCAAAAAAGATGAGATCGTCTTTTCTAATCACAGAGATGAGCTTATATGGGTCGATCTTACAACTTATAAATCAAAAGTGATAGACAAAAATGAGTATTTTTTTATAGAAGGATTCGATTGGTCTCCCGACGGAAGATGGATTGCCTATGCATGTAACGTCAACAGAACGCAAGAAATAATAAAGATATACGACACAGAAACCGGAGAAATCCACGAAATAACAAAACCAGTTCTCAAAGACATCATGCCCGTTTTCGATCTGGCTGGACGGTATCTTTACATACTCTCTCTAAGGGTTTTTAATCCCGTTTACGATAGGATGAATTTTAATCTCGGATTTCCAAAGGGTATGAAACCTTACCTCATAACACTCAGAAAAGATATTCCGTCTCCATTCATCCCAAAGGCTGAAAGATTTAAGAAAGCAGAAAAAAAGGAAGAGGAAATTTCGAACATTCTCATAGATTTTGACGGCATAAAAGACAGAATTATTCCGTTTCCAGTTGAGGAAAACATCTACACGAATTTGGCCGCAACCAAGAACAAAGTCTTTTATTGCGTAATTCCAGTTGAAGGTGCGATAAGCGATGACATCTTTGGTCAAGAAGTGCCTAACAAAGCGACGATAAAAGTTTTTGATCTCGAAGAGAATGAAGAGAAAACTTTTCTTGAAGGCATTACCAATTTCAAAATTTCGCAGGACGGAACTGCCATGATCGTCAGAGTCAAAAATAAACTCCGTGTTGTTTCAACGGAGTCAGAACCACCAAAAGATGAGAAGATCGGAAGAAAAAGCGGATGGTTGGATCTTTCAAGAGTTAAAATTTCGATAAATCCCATCTCGGAATGGAAGCAAATGCTCAAAGAGGCCTGGAGATTGCAAAGGGATTATTTCTGGCGTGAGGATATGAACGGTATTGAATGGGAAAAGATCCTCGACAAATATTACCCGCTTGTAGAGCGTGTGTCTTCGAGAAGCGAATTTTCTGATCTGTTATGGGAATTGCAAGGAGAGCTCGGTACTTCCCATGCATATGAACTTGGTGGAGATTACAGGCCACGGCCAAATTACAAAATGGGCTTTCTTGGAGCGGATATGGCATACGATCCAAAAAGTGATGCTTACAAAATATCTCACATTTTGAATGGAGATACATGGGACGAGTATGCACCGCCACTTAAAACACTCGGAACAGATGTAAAAGAAGGAGATACGCTGTTAGCGATAAACGGTCAAAGTGTCAGCAAAGAAAATTATCCGTCAAAATTACTCGTTAATCTTGCAAATCAAGAAGTTCAGTTGAAGATAAAAAGCGGAGATGAAATAAAAGAAATTTCAGTGAAGGCGATCTCGAATGAGACACCGTTAAGATACAGAGAATGGGTCGAAAAAAACAGAGATTACGTTCATAAAGTTACAAATGAAAGGGTTGGGTATATTCACATTCCAGATATGATGGCACTTGGGTACGCTGAATTTCACAGATCTTTTCTTGCCGAGCTTGATCGCGAAGGGATCATCGTTGACGTGCGATTCAACAGTGGAGGGCAGGTCTCTTCGTTGCTTTTGGAAAAACTTGCAAGAAAAAGAATAGGATACGATTTGACAAGATGGATGGGCAGTCAGCCTTATCCTTCTGATTCACCTTACGGATCAATTGTAGCGATTACAAACGAATATGCGGGATCGGATGGAGACATATTCAGTCATGCTTTCAAGCTGATGAAACTTGGAAAACTCGTAGGAAGAAGAACATGGGGCGGAGTCGTGGGAATATGGCCGAGGAACTGGCTTGCAGACGGTACGTTAACCACACAGCCGGAAATGTCATTCTGGTTTAAGGACGTTGGATGGGGCGTTGAAAATTACGGGACAGATCCGGACATAGAGGTCGATATAAAACCTCAGGATCGAGAAAAAGACCCGCAACTCGATAGGGCAATAGAAGAGGTGATAAAAGCGATGAAAAATCACCCTCCCATAAAACCGTTTTCTTAATGAATTCTTGAGCACGAAAAATTCAGCACACCTTTCAGCATTAAATGGCTTTTGAAAGGATCTGTAAAGAGTTGATCTTCTTCCGTGCAAAAGTTCTCCGGATCAACTGTGTATCGGTTTTATTTGTTGGAAATTATGATACGTTGTCAGATTCAATATGTGAGATTGAATACGAAGGTTGAATGGGCATTCTAATTAACTTTTATCTCTCTGGGATATCAAAGGTGTCTCCCTTCTTTTCGATACTAAGCCCATGATATCCCATAGGGTAAGAATGGGAGACACTTTCTTTGTTACAAAGAAAAACCCGTGCCGATCTTAAATCAGTTTGACTTTTTCAGTGACCGCCTGTGATCTTTTGATCTTTTCATTCAGATCGTTGGGCAGTCTCATATGATATTCAATTCCTTCAATTTATCTTCTGCTGGAATTCCTTTCTTTGTCCAACCTCTAACTTCATAATATTTTGGTAATAACGCATCCAAATGAACTACATGCCCTTTATTTGGACCTTCTTTTACAGGAGTTTCTAACAACCTCTTTGGTAGTGTATCTTGTGACGGCTCTATGCCAGCTTCCAAATTGAAATTCCTTTCTAAATTCCATATTCTTTCGCCTATTTTCAAAATTTCCTCTGATGAATAATCCCAACCTAATGCCGCATTTATTAGATCTTTGTAATCATCTAATCCTAACGCAAAAGACGTGAACAGGCATAGCCCCGCCGAATCGATTACTGCCGTTAAATCTTGAAATATTTTTACCCATTCGGCTTTACCTTCCAATTTTTGTGGATCTAATTTTTCTGGAACTCCTAATATTTCCGGAGAAATCATATATCCTCTAACATGGCAGCCTCCTCTGTTACTTGTGGCATACTCAAGCCCATGACCTTGTGCACCTCTGGGGTCATAGGCTGGTATTTCCTGTTTTTTCACTGTCATTGAAAATTCCGGATGTCCATACGATTCTGCCAATCTGTACGAACCTTCAGCTAACTTATCTCCAAATCCTTCACGCAATCCAATTTGATTCGTGTAATACACTATTGCTTCAGAAGCGCCGAATTTCAATTCTGGTCCATTTTCTAATTCTTCTTTTTTTATCAGCCCTTTTTCATACATTTCCATGGCTGCTGCTATTGTCGAACCTGTAGAAATCGTATCCAATCCATATTTATCACACAGATCGTTAGCCTCTACAATGGCTATCAAATCTGAAACTCCACAATCTGCTCCAAATGCCCAGCCTGTTTCATATTCTGGACCTTCCGTTTCAATTCCATTAGGTAAGGTTACCCTTCTTCCACAGGCAATCGGACATCCAAAACAAGGTATATTCTTTACAAGATATCCCTTTTCAACTAAAGACTCACCCGAAACTTCATCTGTCAAGTCAAATACTGAATCTTGAAAATTCCTTACGGGATACAATCCGTTTTGATTAATGATGTTATCTAATACTTTTGTTCCCAATTTTGGCAAACCTTCACCAGTTATTCCGTTTTCCCTTATTTTCTTTATTTTTTCTCTTACAGTTTCAATGAACTTGGCAGGATCTTTTACCTTTGGTCTTTTACTGCCCCTAACGACTATAGCTTTAAAATTCTTACTTCCCATTACAGCTCCTACACCTGTTCTACCAGCAGCTCTGTGTTTATCATTCATAATCGATGCGAATTTAACTAATTTTTCTCCTGCAGGACCTATGCAAGCAACACGTGCCTTTGAATCACCGAATTCTTCTAACAATTCATCTGTTGTTTCAAAAACATCTTTTCCCCATAAATGAGATGCATCTTTTAATTCCACGACTTCATCTTTTACGGATAAATATACTGGTTTATCTGATTTGCCTTCAACAATTATCATGTCATATCCTGAAAATTTCAACTCTGCACCAAAATATCCTCCGGAATTACTTGAAGCTATAGTACCCGTTAACGGGCCTTTGGTAACGAGCATATATCTTCCACCAGTAGGTGCAGCTGTACCCGTTAGGGGTCCGGTTGCAAAAAAAATCTTGTTTTCTGGGGAGAATGGATCTACCTTAGGATCTACTTCATCAAAGAACATTTTAGATGCTAATCCTCTTCCTCCCAAATACAATTCATAATCCTTTGGTAGATCTTCAACTTCAATGCTTTTTTCTGTTAAATTAACCCTTAAAAATTTTCCGTTAAATGCCACTTTTACCCCTCCTTTTTCTTCCCCTTCCTTTCCAATATGGGAGGCATATTCGTTTCCGAATCATGCCCATTGGCTTCATACCATAACACAATAATGTCTTAGGTATAAAAGCTCGGAAAAGGCAAATTGATATAAAATTATATCATATTTTTAACTTTTGATATGCATAAACATTAAGTAAGAATGTGATTTGTAAGACATGATAAGAAAAGGTGGTTACATCCTATATCAACATCCAAAATGAAGAAAGAACTTTGAAAAATTCAAAATAGATGTCATAATGTTTATGCTGTTATCATTCTTATAATTTTGTTTTCAAAACAGTATTCGTAAAGGGAAAAGATGTCGTAAGAATTCCATCAGGTAGAAAAGATTTGTATGAAGATGAATTTTATTCTAATGAAGGTGATACAGATGAAAAAATATATTTTTAACCTGAATTCAGGGGAAATAATTTTAAAGCCAAAATTGGATATGAGTAAATTGTACATCGAATTATCCTCAAAATGTAATCTTAAATGCCCTATGTGTTTTAAAAACACTTTTACAGATCCAGAAGGGTTTATGACAAAAGAAATATTTGAAAAAATAATAGCTGATTTAAGAGAATTTCCCAATTTAGAACATGTAATTTTTGGTGGCATTGGAGAATGTGTGACTAATCCACATTTTCTTGATATGGTAGAAAGGGTAAAAAAAGAAGGTTATATGCTTACCATTACTTCAAATGGTTATATGCTTAACGATCTTTTGATTGTTAAATTAATTACCCTAGGAGTTGATGAATTGATCGTTTCTGTTGAAACGGGAGATATTGGACATCCAAGTTTTAAATACGTTGAAAAATTAATGAAGAAAATTTCTAATTATAAAAATCAAAAGAATACTGGAAAACCTTCATTAGCTGTGGAAACGGTATTGACCAGAAAGAATTATATGGATTTTGATAACATCGTTAAAATGCTTTTGCCTTACGGAATAAGAAAGATAGTTATATCCAATTTAATTCCAGTGTATGAAAATTTTTTAGGTTTGGAATTGTACGCTGATAATAGTAAAAAAGAGGAATCGATATTAAGAAATATGATATCAAAAGCAGTAACGGCAAAAGTTAATGCAATTATTCCTAATTTCAGATTAAAAACAGAAAGACATTGTAATTTTATCGAGAAAAATGCCGCAATTATTAGATGGGACGGCGAGGTAACTCCATGTTATAGGTTTTTACATGATGGAATAGAATATGTATATGGCAAGAAAAAAGAGATTAAAGCGTATTCATTTGGCAATGTTTTGAAGAACAAACTTTCTGATATATGGTTATCAGAGGATTATTCGTGGTTCAGATACAAAGTAAGAAATTCTTTATACCCTTCATGTACAGATTGTGATTTAAGGGATGGATGTCATTTCATAGAAAACACAGAACAAGATTGTTGGGGAAACGAACCATCATGTGCAGATTGTTTATGGTGGAGAAATATAATTATGTGTCCTTAGATCACATGGATTCAAACGATATTTTTAATTTGTACAACCGAAATCTCAAAGTTATCAACGCGTTTTTTGTCAAAAATGCAAAATCACAAACGAAGAAGATTTCATAATTCGAGGATCTCTCTTATGAGCTGGGCCTCCAGCGTTGCGAAAACGGGACTTGAAAGGTTTCGTTCCTTTCTGGAGAGATTAACTCGGAACTCCTTCAAAACCCTCGACGGTCTTTTGGAAAGGAGAAGGACCCTGTTACCGAGGTAGAGAGCTTCTTTAACGTCGTGGGTAACCATCAATACGGTGAATTTTTCAGCCTCCCAAAGGGAATTTATGTCTTGCATGATGCCGAGCTTTATGGGTAAATCGAGTGAGCCGAAGGGTTCATCAAGGACCAAAAGATCTGGATCGACGAGAAGAGCCCTTGCAAGGTTGACCCTCTGCTTCATGCCGCCGCTCAGTTGGGAAGGAAGGTAAAATTCGAACCCTTCAAGACGAGTTTTTTTGAGAATTTGGACGATTTTTTCATCGTCTTCTAAGACTACCGAAAGGTTTCTTTTCACGTTCCTCCACGGGATCAGCCGAGGCTCCTGAAAAACGAATCCGATCCTCTCGTAATCGATGTCTAAGCTTCCGGACGATTTTTCCTCAAGACCGGCGACGATCTTCAAAAAGGTGGTCTTCCCGCAGCCAGAAGGTCCAAAGAGCACGACACGTTCACCTTTTTCGACCTTCAGATTCCATCCGTCGATGACGGAAAGATCGTCGAATTTCTTTTCCAGCTTTTCTGCATTCAGGACGATGTCACCCATCTCTTCGTGATCCTCCCGAGAAATTTTTTGACAAGTCTTTCGGAAGCTATTCCCAGCGCCACCGCGATTATCGTGAGCGCATAAACTCTGGGCACGTCAACGTACTGCCGCGCCCAAGAGATTAAAACGCCTATTCCCGAGCTTCCGCACAGGTATTCGGAAACGAGTATGACCTTCCACACGTCGCCAACGGAAACCTCAACCGCGGCCGAAACAAACGGAACGATCGATCCGAGGTAAACCTCTTTGAAAACCTTTCCTTTCGGCACTTTGTAAACGGTAACCATCTCAACGAGCGTCTTGTCAAGGTTACGAACGCCGGATACGGTCGTGAATATCACCATAGGAAGGAGGGACAAAAGGCTTATGAGAACGGGCCCTTTCCATCCTATTCCCCACAGGAATATCACAAGGACAAGCCAGGATATAACGGGAACCGCTTGTACGACCATTATGACAGGCCGCATGAGCCCGTAAACCGTGTCGCTGAGTCCCATGACAAATCCAATAGGGACCCCCACGGCTATCACTAATCCGAGAACCATCAACCCCTTCCACACCGTGCTCCAAAGTGCGTAAAAGGTTTCAAAATTCGAAAACGCTTCCAAAAGTGAAAACAAAGTCGCGTAAGGAGTCGGAAGAACCAAAGGAGCGTTCAGTTTCATTGCCAGCAACTGCCAGCCCAAAAGGAACAGCAAAATCCCCCAAAACGTTTTCAATTGGCGTAAAACCCTTTATCTGGGATTTCCGGCATTCCTTCGGGGTAAAGCTCGTTTATCTTCTCAAGAAAGGCGCTGACCTCTTTTTCACATTTGGAGGCCGGCACATAATAAAATGACATCCTCTTCAGTGATTTTTCAAGAATGGGTACCGGGATCTTCAGGTAAGGGATTGTCAATCTGATTGCTTTGTTCGGATTCGCGTTCATCCATTTTATAGATTCGGAGAAAAGATCTTCAACCTCCTTTACGACGGAAGGATTTTCATCAAAAAAGCTTTTTTTCACGAAAAGACCGGCGATGGGGATCCTTTCCGGTTGGTTCATCTCCCTTCCCCACTCCTTCTGAAAATCGAGGACAATTCTTCCAGAACCGCCCGAGATCGCCATTGTGACGAAGGGTTCAGGGAGTGCCGCGTATTGGATCTTTCCCGATTTGAAAAGGGAGACTATCTCCTGCGGCGGTGCGTAAAAGATCTTAACATCCCTGTCTGGTGTGACTCCGGATTTCGACATCATGTACCTCATCAAAACGTCAACGGTCTGTCCGCGCCCTTCGGGTGTGTAGACGGACTTGCCTCCAAGATCTTTCCATCCGGTAAAAGATGCCTCTTTCGACGCCACAAGGTAAAACACCTTCCATTCGTAAACGCCGAGAAGTTTCAGATCTATTCCTTTGTTGTAGACTATGGCTCCGAGTGTGACGGGAAGGACGGCAAAGTCCGCGGTACCTTTCGATAGAAGCGCTATCGCTTCGTCAGTTGACTTCCAGAGCGATATTTTGATTGGAACCGTGCCTTTCAGCGCACCGCTAAGTATCGGTGCGATTGGTATGATGGTCGGACCAAGCGGGTTAATGAAGCTTACGTTCGCCGAACCTCCGAAAAGGCTTAAAGCAAGAAGAACAATTGCGACAGCAGTGAAAAATTTTTTCAATTCGATCGCCTCCTTATGAATGTATACTAATTCAAATTTAATTTCAGAATGAACAATTACCCACTTATGATCTGAAAAGCAGTTCCTAAGAACAGGCTCTTAATTTTTGGGTTTTCCCGCTGTGTATCCAAGGGCGATCATTTTTTTGGGATCCATGGCACTCTCGACTGTCTCTTTTGGAATGCCATATTCAACGAGAAGCTCTTTGACGTCTATCCCTGTTTCAGCAGCTTTTTTTATTATCTTGGCTACTTTTTCGTATCCCAGGGTTGGAACGAAGCAAGTGGCGAGTGTAGCACTGCGCTCAAGATTACTCAAGCATTTTTTTCTTACCGCATTAGCACCTTCAACACATTTTTTTAAGGAATCAACAGCCTTGATGAGATCATCGAAAGATTCGTAGATTGCCCATTGAATCAATGGCAAGAATGCGTTTAATTCAAGATTTCCAGATGAAACCGCAAAGTTTATTGCCACGTCGTTGGAAATGACTTTCATGGATAGTTGAATGGCATATTCAGCGAGTACAGGATTTACCTTACCTGGCATGATCGAACTTCCAGGTTGAACGGCTTTGAGGCGTATTTCACCCACACCTGCATGTGGACCACTCGAAAGAATTCTTAGATCGTTAGAAATCTTGATAATGCTTGTAGCCAACGTTTTGAGAAGACCGTGGACTTCCGCAAAGACATCTGTATTTTGAGTGGCTTCTATTAAATTTTCTGATTTCACAAGTCCAATTTCTGTTCGTTCGGATAATTTTCTTGTCACTTTAAATGGATAAACTTTGGGTGCGTCTATTCCAGTTCCTATTGCCGTACCTCCAAGATTTACAAATCGAATTCTTTCCTCAACTTTGTACAGTCGCCATCGATCTCTCGCGATCGCTTCTGCCCATGCACTGAATTCTTGGCCGAGAGTTATTGGAACGGCATCTTGCAATTGCGTTCTTCCAACTTTTATTATTCCCGCAAACTCTCTTTCCTTGATTTGAAGGGCATTTTGAAGTTCAACGACTTTGTCGACGAGTTTCCTCAGGAGTCTTATCGCCCCGATCTTTATCGCAGTTGGGTACACGTCGTTTGTGGATTGAGAACGATTAACGTGATCGAGAGGATGAACCAGGTATTCTCCCAACTTGCCTCCGAGAAGTTCCGTCGCACGGTTTGCTATAACCTCATTAAAATTCATGTTTACGGCAGTCCCTGCCCCACCACTCAACGGGTCCACAACAAGCCATTCATTCAGTTTTCCGATTTTTATTTCATCACATGCTCTTTCAATGGCTCTGACCACTTCGTGTGTTAAAATTCCAAGCTCAAAATTCGTTTCGGCACATGCCGCTTTCACATCTGCCATTGCGGCTATGAGTTCGGGATGAAGATGCTTTGATGGCACGAAATTGGAGATCGCTCTTGCAGTGAAGACGCCATAATAAGCGTTTTCTGGAATTTCAACGATTCCCAAACTGTCAGACTCTTTGCGCATTTTCTATCTCCTCGTACAAAATTTTTGCCTCTGGAAAAGGTTCGAGCGCACGATCCAAAATACCGTGAAGATAAGAGATGATAACTCCATAATTGATGATGGGAATGCCAAGTTCTTTGGCCTTTTCAATTCTTTTCAACATCATATTCCTCGTTATTACACACCCACCACAATGAACGATCAACTTGTATTTTTTTATATCTTCTGGATATTCTCTTCCGGAATGTACGAAGAAATTCACATTCTTTCCCGTAAAATTTGTAAGCCATCTTGGGATTTTTACTCTGGCTATGTCGTCTGCGAGTGATCTGTGTGTACATGCTTCACCGATAAGCACATCGTCACCGTCTTTGAGTTCCTTTATCGCTTTCAATCCCTTGATGAGTTCAAAAAGGTCACCTTTATGTCGTGCTTCGAGTATTGAAAATGTCGTCATGGGAAGATCTTCAGGAACGTCGGCTACGACTCTCATGACTGCTTGGGAATCGGTTACAACCAATTTAGGTTTTCGCTTAAGACTTTCAAGCGTCCATCTGAGTTCTCTCTCTTTTGTGACTACAGGTATCGCTTCGGCATCAAGACATTCTCTTATTGCCTCAACTTGAGGCACTATGAGTCTGCCTTTTGGCGCACCGAGATCGATTGGAACAACAAGAACAACGATATCTCCACCATCAACGAGATCTTCAATCAAAGGAGGCTCGTACTCAGTCTTTATCACAGATGCTATTGTTAATCTTAGCGTGTCAATTGAATCCTTGTCATATTTGGAGACCACGCAGTACGTGAATTTTTTGGATTTTACAAGTTCGATCAGTTTTCGATTTTTTCCGAGATCGGATTTTGTTAAGGCCACGACGAATGGAATCTCTTTACTTTTTAATTCCTTCACGATACGATCTTCAAAATCCGTCCACTTTGAATCAACAACGAGACAGGCAACATCAGCTTTGTAAAGGACTGAATTCGTTTTCGATGTCCTTAAAGTTCCAAGATAACCTTCATCGTCAAGTCCGGCTGTATCGATTAACATTACAGGTCCTATGGGTGCGAGTTCCATTGATTTGTAGACGGGATCGGTGGTTGTTCCAGGATGATCAGAAACGATCGCGATTTTCGCACCTACAAAAGCGTTGAACAGAGAGGATTTCCCCACGTTTCTTCTCCCAAGAAAGATCAAATGTTTTCTGTAGGATTCCGGCGTTTTCATACCATTTCCTCCTCTTTGAGTGCTTTCATAACCGAAAACGAAAGCTTTTTGCCACGTTTTAACAGCTCATGAACGGTTTCGTAAAATTCCACTTTTCTTTTGTTATCGTATATTCTGTAAACCTGCCGATACTTATCTGGTGTGAAGTTTACCATGATAACGTTGCATCCGGCTTCAAATCCTTTGTATTGCAACCCCTCGTCGATCGTTCCAAGAGCTGTTGTGGTTGGCATGAGGACATTCGGGATGGCGAGACGTGTACAGGCATAAGCGTTTAAAGTCATATCTGCACTCCCAACTGGATGATTTTCAAGTGGGGTGTTTTTCGTTGGAATGAATGGACCAATTCCAACCATTTTGATGCCGTTATCGCGCATAAAGATGATATCGTCCGCAATATCACCAGGCGTCTGATCCGGAAGACCTATTATATCTCCACCCCCTGCTATGTATCCAAGTGAAACAAGCGTCTTTAAAAGTGATATTCTTATTTCATAATCGGATCCGTGAACAGCTTTGAAGATACGTGGGTTCACAGTTTCTTGCTTTAAAAGGCACTTTGAAGCGCCAGCCTCTTTGAAAAGTTTGAATTCTTCTGGTGTTCTTTCACCGATCGAAAGTGAAATGGGCTTTTTGGCACCAATTTTTATTCTTTTTATGATATCGATCATGATATCTGTTGTATAAAACGGATCTTCGCCTGATTGAAGTATTACGGTATCTATTCCATGTTTGGCAGCATCAATCGCAGCTTCTACAATCTCGTCCGGCTCCATTCTGTAGCGTTTCACTTTACAAGATGCACGTATTCCACAGTACGTGCAGTCTCTTTTGCAGTAATTTGAAAATTCTATTATTCCCTTTATGAAGATCGTCTCTCCCATATTGTCACGACGAACTGCATTTGCGAGATCAAACAAAGCCTTTCTGTCAGGTGAGTCTTTAAGTTTTAAAAGATAAATGATTTCTTCTCTCAACAGCACCTCCCCCGCAACGATTTTTTGGGAAATTGATTTGATCATTTGGGATGTGCTGTCATCTTTCAATATTCTCTTTGCTTCTTTGAAAGTTTCGGGATTCAAATAATTTGCGAACGTCGTCGATGATCACCTCCTTGTTGAAAGATTCCCCTTCGACAAAGAGGGCATATTTACCGATCCTGGTAATCATCTGGCTGGGTAGAAAAAATTCCTTGCCAGCCCCAACGACGTAGGACCATCTTCTTCCCATCTTTTCAGCGATCCATATTCTGATATTGTAGTGGCATGCAAGCTTATTCAGCTCAGAAGTAAAGATCTCTTTCTCCATTTTTTATCCTTTCATAATAATCTTTAAGTTCATCAACGACCTTTGGCGAATAGGCTCGTGGAGTTTTCGTCTTAACTTCTTCCATCTCTTTCTTTATGAGCTCTTCTCCAACTTTCTTAGTCTCTTCGCTTGCAAAGTCATCGAGCCATTCTCTGAATGTGAGAATCGCGTTGAGTTTACAAAAATTTCCTTCTTTTCCCGTTTTCAACAATTCCATTATGTTCTTTCCAGTTCGCCCGCATCTGTACCCTGCCGTACAAAAAGACGTGATGTATCCCATCTCGGCAAGCTCTCTCACAACATCATCGAGATTCCTATCATCTCCTATGAAGAACTGTTGTTTCGTGAGATCTTGCTTAACTGGCTCTTTTGCGCCATCTATTTCTGAATAAGCGCCTATTCCTATTCTTGTTGAAGCATCTGTCTGTGTACACATGGGAAGAACTTCTCTTCTGATCTCCGCTGGTTCTCTTGCCGTTACGATCATACCAGTATATGGAATGGAAAGTCTTAACACTGCGATGAGTTTTTTGAAATCTTCATCAGAAACTTTGTATTGGGTATTTTGAATGTATGGAGCATTTTTGGCAGGTGTCAACCTGGGAAATGATACTGTGTGTGGTCCCACACCAAAGCGATTTTCAAGCTCTATTGCATGATAAAGTAAGCCCATGACCTCAAATCTCCAATCGTACAATCCAAAAAGCGCACCTATCGCGACATCGTCAACATTCGCTTCAAAAGCTCTATGCATTGCGTAAAGTCTCCATTGATAATTGGATTTCAACGTTCCAAATGGATGTACGTATTTGTACGTTTCATGGTGATAAGTTTCCTGGAAAACCTGATACGTGCCTATACCAACATCTTTAAGCATCGCAAGATCTTCAACCGACATTGGAGCTGCGTTGACGTTAACACGTCTTATGTTGCCATAACCGTTTCGGGTTTTTACCTTTACAGAATAGATGGCTCTTATCGTGTCAGCTATGTAGTTAGCATCTGAAAGCGGATGTTCGCCATAAACCACTATAAGTCGCTTGTGACCTACTTTTCCTGCCAGTGCTCTCGTTTCACTTTTAATCTCATCAAGTGTTAATTTCCTTCTAGTTTCTTCCATGTTGTCACGCCTGAATCCACAGTAAAGACAGTTATTCACGCAATAATTACTACAATAAAGTGGTGCAAAAGTGACTATTCGGTTGTCATAAACCTTTTTTTTGACTTCGGCAGCCGTTGCGTAGATCTCATCCCAGAGAGATGAGTCGTTGACATTCAAGAGCGCTGCTGTTTCTTCGGGAGAGAGCGTCTGGATTTCTAAAGACTTTTTCATGATATCTCTGATCTTTTGGGGATCAGGATTCTTCCCTTTCTCAATTTTTTCCCATATTTCTTCATCGTTTATAAAATCTTTTCCACCATCCATGTACTTTTTGTATTGCTCATCTTTGATCACGTTATTCATCCATGACAAATCTGTTCTAATCTTAAACACCTCTTTCGTTTAAAAATTTGTGAACGCCGTTTTGACGCTCACATCTTTTATTTGGCCTATTTTCCCAGTCATAGCCCCTATCTCATCTGTGTTCCCGTCGACTATGAGAGCCATGACCGATACGTTTCTCTCACGATATGGAACACCGAGTCTTCCGACGATTATCTTTCCATAATCATGAAGAATTTCATTCAAAACACCATAGGCGTGATTGCGATCTTTTACAACAATCGCGATCACGCCTATACGTCTCTCACTGTTCAATCCGTTCATTATTTTAACCTCCTCGATGTCAGGGTTTCCCCCTTCATCTTAGAAAATCAGAAAAGGTTAGCTTACGCTTGTAACATTTGCTCTCTCGAGAATTGATGATTTTCTGTTGGTGTAATAAGTGTGAAGAAGCTTTTTCGATAACTCACTTAAAGGCTTACCGTAAAACTCAGCGTAGAGTTGTTTTATGGCCGGATTTTCATGAGATTTTCTCAATGTTTTTGATTCATCAATGCTGTAAATTGCCTTGGCACGTTTTTCAAGAATATTTGGATCTGTGGATTTTGGTTGTCCACCGCCACCGATACATCCACCATAGCACGCCATGATCTCCACAAAGTCGTAGTGAACCTCACCACTCTTTATTTTTTCTAACAAACTCATGACGTTGCTTGTACCGTGAGCAACTGCTATATGAACCTTTTTCCCTTCTAGATCTACTTCCGCATCTTTGACACCATCAAATCCTCTAACATTAGAAAATTCTATTTTGGGAAGAGTTTTCCCGGTCGCAAGTTCATAGCCAGTCCTCAAAGCCGCCTCCATAACGCCACCTGTTACTCCGAAGATCGCGCCTGCACCCGTTGAAAGTCCAAGAGGTGCATCATAATCTTCGTCAGCCAAATCGAGAAAATTGATCTTGTGAATCTTTATCATTCTGGCAAGTTCTCTTGTCGTTATGACTTTATCTATTAATTGAATATCATTTAAGTAATGCTGAGGCCTGATTATTTCATCTTTTTTCGCCGTGCAAGGCATGACGGATACCAGATAAATGTTCTTTGGATCTACACCAATTTTTTGGGCGAAGTACGTTTTGACTGTGGCAGCCATCATTTCCTGAGGGGATTTCGCTGAAGAAACGTTGGGAATGAACTCCGGGTAGTGCTTTTCTAATAGATTTATCCATCCAGGACAGCAAGACGTAAACATTGGTGATGGATGTTCACCACGTCCCATCAGTTGTTCTATCAATTCGCTTCCCTCTTCCATGATCGTTAAATCCGCAGCGAAATTCGTATCAAAAACGTAGTCGAATCCAAGTTTTCTCAAAGCGGCAACCATTTTCTTTGTGGAAATATGCCCCGGTTCTGCACCGAACTCCTCGCTTATTGCAACTCTAACTGCTGGCGCCGTCTGAACTATCAAAACTTTTTCGTGTTTTCGGAGTTCAACTTCTACTTGTTTGTAATCCGGTTGTTCCATGATAGCTCCAACAGGACAAACAGCACTGCATTGGCCACAAGCTATACAATCTGTGTATTTCATTGGAAGATCGTAAGCTGGAACTGGCAATGACTCAGCGCCTCTTTCCGAAAATGTGTAGATCCCTAAGCCTTGAATTTCTTCGCAAACTCTGACACATCTTCCACAATCGATACACTTGTTCATGTCTCGAATTATTGCTGGACTTGTGTCGTCTATCTTGAAGTTTCTCAATTCCTTAGGATAGGTATCTTGAATATCGTATCGGTTTATGAGATTTTGAAACTCACATCTACCATTCAATTCACAAGTCATACAATCATTTGGATGTCTGGAAAGAATGAGAGAAAGATTCTGCTTCAAAGCCATTTCCACTCTTTCAGAGCTTGTTCTCAACCTCATCCCATCACGAACCATCGTGGTACATGCCGTCATCAACGTACGGGCACCCTCAACTTCTACCGCACAAGCTCTACAAGCTCCCACATCGGTGAGTTCCGGATGATGGCACAACGTGGGAATATAGACACCTGCTTCTTCGCACGCTTGAAGAACTGTGTTGTCTTCAGATGTCTCGTAAGGCTTATCATTTATGAATACAGTCACTTTTCCCAAAACACTCCACCTCCATTGTTGGCTCGAAAATATATTCATCGAAAACAAATTATATGTTATTTTATTCACATTTAGAGCAATTATACAATAAATTTATTGAAAAAGCAAATTTTTATCACGATGATAGACAACTTGTGTTGTTGACGATGCCACGACTTTTGAACATTCATTGAAAGCAAAAAAAGATTCAGATTTTAAAGTTGTAAAATTGACGCACAAATCAAGTGAAAAACTTTTTAAATACATGCTTTTTTGGTAAAATTGTGCGGTAGAGGAGGAATCACCATGAGTACTGAAAAATTTTGGACTTTTACTAAAGAGTATTCTCTGATCTCCATTGGGGATTTCATGACCGCCGTTGGTGTGATTTCATTTCTCCTGCCGTACAACATAGCGGCAGGTGGAGCAAGTGGGTTGGCAATAGTACTTCATGGCTTGATTAACCTACCTGTTGGTGTATGGATGTACATCATAAATGGTGGACTAATCGCACTTTCACTCGTAATTGTTGGAGTAGATTTCAGTTTCAAAACAATATATTCCACGTTCTTATTGTCGTTCTTGGTGGACTTTCTGAACAGATTTGTGCATTTTCCAGTGTACAACGGTGGAGATCTGATGCTTGCCACCATATTCGGAGACATCATAGCGGCCTTTGGAATGGCTCTTGCCTTCTCTCAAAACGGCAGTACAGGTGGGACTGATATAATCGCGAAGTTCATGAACAGATTTCTCTCACTCCCCCTGGGACAAGGAGTGTTGATTGTCGATGTTTCCATAGGTGTTCTCGCCGGATTTAAATTCGGGCTCAACATAGGAATGTATTCCATACTCGCTATTGTGTTAAACGGATTGGCAATAGATTTCTTGATGCACGGTATGCAAATGTCAAAGCAGATCACTATAATATCTGAAAAAAACGATGAAATCGCCGATTACATAATGAAAATTCTTAAACGTGGTGTTACGTACATTCCAAGTGTAGGGGGATATAAAGGCGCAAGTCAAAAAATGATCATCACCGTCGTGAGACGTAGGGAAGTGTCAAATTTATTACACCGCATAAGAAGGATAGATCCAAAGGCTTTCATAATCGTTGGTGAAGTCGAAAAAGCGTATGGTGAAGGGTTTGGGGACATAAAAAAATTTTGACAGGGAGAAATTCATGAAAATCACAGCACTTGTTGTTACTTATAACCGAGTGAATTGGTTGAAAAGAAATGTATCATCTATTCTATCGCAGACAAGGAAACCTGACGAATTTATCATTGTGGACAATGCAAGTACCGATTCCACGCCGGAATTTTTGGCAGATCTTTCGTTGAAAGCGAACAATATTATTGTGAAAAGACTGAATGAAAATCTCGGAGGATCTGGAGGATTTTCTGTAGGGCTTAAAACGGCAATCGATCGTGGAGCAGATTGGGTTTGGATGATGGATGACGATGCGCTTTCTTATTCAAATGCTTTGAAGGAAATGGAATGGGCACTTTCTAAAATTGGAGATGATGTTGGCGTTGTGTTAAGCAGACTGGTAAAAACTTCGAATGCCGTTCCTAAAAAGAAAATCACGAGGGCAAGAATTGGTACTTTTGTTGGGTTTTGTGTGAGTGCCAAAGTGGTGAAGAAAATCGGATTGCCAAATGCTGGCTTTTTCATATATGCAGATGATTATGAGTATTCTTTGCGTGTTAGAAAAAACGGATTTCGAATGGTAAAGGTTCATTCAAGTCTAATAGAGCATAAGGATTGGATCAAGCAAAAAAGACTTTTCAGATTTCCTTTCTCAAAACCATCGATTCCGCCATGGAAAGTGTATTACATCTTCAGAAATAGCATAAATGCCACAAAGAATTCGAAAGTAATCGGTTTGGCGGTGAAAGGGTATTTATTCATAGACAGGTATGTGTGGGGATATGTGAATCCTTCTGCAAAGCCTTATGCTTTTAAGGGATTTGAAGATGGATTGAAAGGTATCGAAGGGAAAACAGTAGATCCAGGAGAACCAAAATGGAAATAAAAGGCAAAGAAGGTCAAAAAAAGAAACTCCTCAGAAATCTTGCCATTGCCATTTTATCGAGTTTTTCCATCGTAGCCGTGATATTGATCTTTTCGAAAGGAGAAAAGACCCTCGTAAGAATATCGGAATTCCCACTTTATGAAATAGTCTTGGACTTCGCTATTTTCCTCATCGTATTCTTAATAGATTCGATTCGAACGATGGTTATAGCACATTTTCTCGGAGAAAAGGTAAGCTGGAATGTGGCACTGAACAATTCCGTTTTGGGATATTTTTTCACATATATTACACCTTTTTCGGCAGGTGGACAGCCTTATCAGATTTATCATCTGTCAAAATGGGGAATGAATGTGGAGAATTCATCTGCGATTATCTTAACACGTTGGAGTAACATGCTGATATTCCTGTCGGTTTCATCACTCTTTTTGATGAAAAAGTACCTTCCCTTTGTTCAGTTTGGAATTCCATTGGTAAGTCGTGTATTGGGAATTGTCATAATCTTGAGTGTTGCTTTCTCTCTCGCCATGGTTGTATTTTTTCTCGTCCCAAATGTAGGGATTGGTGTTATCAAGTGGCTTCAGAGGCTAAAATTGGTGAAGTTAGCGTTCAGGCTTTTTAAAAAGGATGCCGTGGAAGTTTTAGATGAATTTTCTGAGAAGATGAAAAACTTCTACGATTCAATGAGGATCATTTGGGCGAAGAAACCCTGGCTTGTGATCTTCGACGGATTTATGGGAATAATTGATCTTTTTGTATTGTACTATATCCTTTACCGTTCTATAGAGATTTCCTCCGTAACATCTACGCCATTCGAACTTTCATTTTGGAATTTAAGTGCGATATACATTCTTATGTCTTTCATTGTTTACTATGTTCCCACTCCAGGATCGTCCGGCGGAGTAGAGGGAGGACTTTACGCAGTTTTGGCACCACATGGAAACACTTCCGCCATCATGACAGGTATCCTCATGTGGAGATTCACCACGTATTACTTACCAATACTTTTCGGATTTGTTTTTATGATCTTCGAGACGAGAAGAAATCCTAAATCTGCATCCTCATGATCTCACGATAAGATTCCACGATTTTGTTTCTGACCTCAGTGGTTAGCTGAAGCATGATATCGGCTTTTTCTGCTGCTATTATGACAGAGTGAATGTCAGAGGTCTTGCCAGTTGCGAAATCTGCAGCGGCCTGCTCGGCATTTTTAGTTGTGGAGTTGACCTTTTTGATCGTACTTTCCAAAATACTTTTAAAATCAGGCCCTGTTTTTTTCTGTACATTCGTTTCTGGCAATACCTGTTTTACAGCTTTTATCGGATCTATTGGAGTTGCCATCCACTTCACCTCCCAATCTGGACTGCCGAACTTGCCATAGCTTTAGCATTACTTATCACAGTAGCATTGGCTTCATACGTTCTCTGAGCAGATATCAGATCAACCATTTCACGTAGCACATTAACATTTGGCATTTTGACATAACCATCTTTTCCCGCATCCGGATTAGACGGATCGTAGACTTTTTGGAATGGGCTCTGATCCCTGGCGATTTTTACAACTTCGACGCCCCTTCCCACTGTACCATGCGTGGTCTTCGCCAAGCGCTCGGCAAATATTGGGATTTCGCGTCTGTAAGGGCCGCCTGTTTTTGTTCTTGTCGTATCGGCATTTGCAATGTTGTTAGATATTATATCAACTCTTAGCTGCTGAGCTGTCATGCCAGATGCAGATGTATCTATAATACTGAATACAGACACTTAATATCACGCTCCCCTTAAGACATCAGTGTATCTTTTGAAACTCATTGAAGCCAGTTGCGTCAGAACTTCATATCTTATCGTGTTTTTAGATAAAAGCGCCATTTGAGTGTTCACATCTACATTGTTACCATCGTTGCTTATAGATGTGGAGAGATCTTTGACCACCTTCGCAGTTATCCGGTTTGGATCCTCATGCGTTTGTGCGATCACATAGCTTGCTTTGAAATTAGGTGTACTGGCATTTGCGATGTTATTCGATATCACTTGAGTGTTGAGCACCGCAACATTCATAGCACTTTCCAGAAGGTTCATTTTTTGAAACATTTTACCGCCTCCCAAAGTATGTTTCTACGTTGTTCTCCGATCTTCCCACACTCGTTTGCCATCAAATCTTAGCATGATTGCCTTCACTTTTGGATAGTCGAGATAACGATCATTCGTTAAAATGCAAGTGTGTTCTGCACTCGCAATCTCAAGAATTTTCTCGTCTGCGGGAGAATGAAATGAAATTCTGGGATCTTTCTGAAAAAATTTCTTAAAAGCTGTTATTTGAGATCCCCTGAGCTTGTAAACGAAATTCGCATCAAATACAATTCTAAATGGCCATGGAACTCGTTTCATTTTTCCGATTAATTCAAAAGCCAGGAAAATGTTGTCGAGATCTGGATAGAGAGAATTTACCATGGCCACGTTGCTTCCATCTACTACAAGTTTGGCATTCATAGGCCTTAAGAGTACACCTTTGACATACGAGTTGCGTATCGAATCGGAGATCTTCTTCTTGTCTGAAGGAAGAAAGTTGATGTAAATATCTCTGAAATCCATCACCATTTCTTCTCTTAATGAAAGGAAATGAACTTCTTTCACCATCGAAATCAATTCTTGAACCATGGAGTTGTCCGACATGAACTCATCTTTCCTACCGAAAAGAACCAAATAGAGATCGAGAAAATCATCTGCATACTGTGAGTTATCTTTAAGAAATTTTCTCCATCCTCTTATAAAAGTAAGATAATTATCTGTTTGAATGTTCTCATCTTTTGAGATTTCAACAGTTCGTTCATTCATTGGAAAGTACGCCTTCGGATTTAACAACATGGCAACGATGCTCAATTTCGATATCGAGATGCCAGTTTTTTTCGAGATCTTTTCAATCTCTTGAGGATCCATTCCGATGAATTTCGACATTTCTCCAAGGCCAGGCTGAATCATATCAAGAGCCCTTTGAAGTTTTTTCTTAGTCCATTTCCCTTCGGAATACCTTCTTATGACTCCAGCAACATGTAAGAGATTTTCTCCTTCTTCTGACATTATTCTTTTCATATAAAGTTCGAGCGTTTTACTCATAGAATTTGTGAATCAAGAAACCTCCCCAGATCATTGGAAAGAGGAATTGATGCTATCTCCTTTCAAAAAGAATATTTATGCCCCTTGGCATTATGTGAGTGAAGCGATTGGCAATTCACTCCAACAACGTATTGACAAACTCGGAAGAGTTGAAATCTTTAAGATCCTCCATACTTTCTCCAATGCCAATGAGCTTTACAGGTATTCCAAGCTCTTTTCTTATTGAAAATATCATTCCACCTTTTGCAGTTCCATCAAGTTTGGTAAGTGCTATACCGGTGAGCTTGACACTTTCGTCGAAGACACGAGCCTGTTGTATGGCATTTTGCCCTATTGTCGCATCAAGAACCAGTAAGGTTTCTGTGGGCTGATCGTTCAGTAATTTTTTGATAACCTTGTGAATTTTTTCCAATTCCCTCATGAGATTATCTTTTGTATGGAGGCGGCCAGCGGTATCGACAATCACGAGATCGAGACCATTTGAAATCGCGTGCCTCACCGCGTCGTAAGCAACAGCGCCCCCATCGGCTCCCATTTGATGCGCTATTACCGGCACATCTGCACGTTTTCCCCATTCTTTAAGCTGTTCAATTGCGGCAGCTCTGAATGTATCAGCCGCTGCGAGGAGCACACGTTTTCCATCTTTTTTAAAGCGCCATGCGAGTTTTCCTGCAGTTGTGGTTTTCCCTGAACCATTTACCCCAACGAGCGTGTAGACTGTAGGCGAGTGCTGTGAGAAATTCAACCGTTCATCTGTTCCTAAAAGCTCAGTTAAAATATTCCTCAGAACTTCCTCAGGATCTCCTTTGCCTTTTCTCATTTTTTCAATGATATACTCGGATGTTTCTGGTCCAACATCTGAAAGTAAAAGTAGTTCCTGAATCTCATCCAACTTTTCTGGTGTTATTCCACCTTTGAGCATGGATATTGCACGTCCGAAAAATCCATTTTTGGTTTTTTTCAAACCTCTTTTCAAAAAGTTAAACATTCTTGTTGTCCTCCACAAAAGCTCTCATTCCTTCGTCTGTACTAAGCACAATCATGGTTTCTCCTTCAGAAAAAGTTGTAGCAGCTGATGGGAAATTTATTACGTTTTCTCTCTTGGTAAGCATGACCGTCATCTCATAACGTTTGTTTAGTTGGAGTTCCTTCAATGTTTTGTTACCAAAAGATTTGGGAACCTTAACTTCATATATCTTGTAGTTACCGGCAATCGCTGCTCGATCCAAAACATTTGGCATCGAAAGTTTATTTGCCAGGTTTATCGCCATCTCTTTTTCTGGATAGATTACCATATTCACCCCTATTTTCTCCAGAACTCTTCCATGAAGTTCACTACTTGCCCTGGCGACTATTTGAGAAATTTTCATATCTTTTAGTATAAGGCTTATAAGAAGCGATGCTTGAACATCTTTGCCACCTACACTTACAACGGCAACTTCAAAATTTTTTACTCCAAGAGCTTCCAAAGCTTCTTGAGAGGTGGCATCAGCTTTGACCACATACGTTAACTCAGAGGAAAGATTTTGCACCACTTCTTCGGAATTGTCAATGGCCAAGACTTCCTTTCCAATATTCTGAAGTTCTTTGGCAACATTTTTTCCAAATTCACCCAATCCTATTACAACGTACTGACTTGCCATAAGAGCCTGGTTTACAAAATCCACCAAAATGGTGAATTTTGAAGGTAGCCTTTCTTCTACCTGCTAAATGTTCAAACATTTGAGTACCTCCGAGCGGTTATTAGATACGACTCATCTCACGGATTTTCAACTTCATAACAGAGATTATCACAATCCTCTTTTAGAAATTATATTTTACTCTGAATCGTTGTGATCAAAAGTGTACATTACAATACATCATTCAACAAAAATCAAACATCATCCAATCATGATATCTTCATCGGGGTAAGAGTAAAGTGCTATTCGCCGCCTCAAAAAGATCGAAAATACCGTGACAATACCCATTCTTCCAATGTACATCATGAATATGATGACAATCTTACCAGCGCTACTCAATGAAGACGTGACTCCGAGATCAAGTCCCACGGTTCCGAAGGCACTGAACACTTCGAAAAACGAGGATTTGAACTGAAGATTAGGATCCGTAATTGTTAACATGAAAAGGCCAAAAAGAATCGTTAAAAGGCTCAGAAAAAATACCGACACACTTTTTCTGAATGATGAATGGGATATTTTCTTCCCCAAAAAATCGAACTCATCTTTTCCACGAAAATAGCCAACTGTTCTCAGTAAAATCGTAGTAAAAGTCGTTGTTTTTATTCCACCGGCAGTTGATCCTGGTGACCCGCCAATGAACATCAAAATAACTATCAGTAATTGAGAAGCCACAGGCAAGTGATATATTGGATATGTATCAAATCCTGCTGTTCTCGGTGTTACCGCCTGAAAAAGGCTTATCCATGCTATTGATCCGATACTCATTTTAGCATGCAAGTAATAGTAATTTACAGCCATGAGTATCGCAAATGATGCTACGATCAGAAAGACAGTTGTTGATAAGACGATTTTCGTTGTTAAAGAGAATTTTTTCCATCTTGGCTTGTTGTTGAAATCGATCTCCGAAAGTACGACAAAACCCAATCCTCCCAGTATTATCAAAATCATGATCGTGATGTTTATCAAAGGATCGCTTGCGAAACTTTCGAGGTTGTTTGAAAAAAGCGAAAAGCCAGCGTTACAAAATGCCGAGACGGAATGGAAGATCGACTGCCACAATGCGTACCAGGGCCGCCTTGGGAAGTATTTGTAAAATTTAAAGAAAAGTATCATTGTTCCCGTTGTTTCTATCAAAAATGTGTACCTTATGACGGCCACCAATAATCTTATTATTCCACCATAACGATTCACATTCAGAGTGTTGGCAACGATCACTCTATCACGAAGAGTAATGCGTCTTCCAGAAAGCACCGCAAAAAAAGTCGTGAGTGTCATAACACCAAGACCACCTATTTGTATGAGTATCAATATCACCAACTGCCCCCAGAAAGTGAAAGCATGTGGTGTATCTACAACTATCAGGCCAGTTACACATGCTGCAGACGTCGATGTGAACAATGCGTTTATCGCTGATATGCCTTGTGTTGTAAAATTCGGAGCCATCAGAAGTAATGTACCCACTCCGATCAAAACAACAAAAGTACCCAGCAAAAGATATTCTGGTGCTATGTTATTCAGGAAATCAAGAAATTTACTCATTTCGGTAGCTTACAGCTTGTAAGCGTTCAACATCCCTCTTGCCGCTTCTAACACTCCATCGTATCCATCTTCAAGGTGGACTTTTACCACATCTTTTGAGTTTCTAAGCTTCATTTCAACATCTCCGTTCTTAAGAGCTCTTCCCACAGTTATTCTGAGAGGAATACCAATCAGATCGGCATCTTTGAATTTGAAGCCACCGGAGACTTCTCTGTCATCGATGAGTGTTTCCAAGCCATTCGCGTTCAGTTTTTCATAAAGGCTATTTCCAACTTTCAACTGTTCCGAATTGGCAACGTTAACCACGGTGATAACCACTTCAAATGGTGCTATAGCTCTCGGCCATATAATTCCGTTTGCATCGTAAAACTGCTCCACCGCAGCTGCCATCGTTCGACTAACTCCCCAACCGTAGCACCCCATTATGAATGGTTTTTGAGAGCCATCAGAGTCAACGTAAAAAGCGTTCAGTTTCTCCGAATATTTCGTTCCAAGCTTGAATATTTGTCCAACTTCTATCCCTTTTTTCGTCTTCAAAGGATGTCCACACTTTGGACAAAGATCGCCTTCCGTAACGGTCTTTACATCTATCCAATCGGAAACTTTGAAATCTCTGTCGTGATTGGCGTTGATGTAGTGATATTCTTCCTTCATGCCTCCTACCACGTAATTTCGCATATTTTTGACGGACAGATCGGCAAACACAGGACATTTTGCACCTATTGGGCCAAGGTATCCAATCGGAACTCCAAGAGAGTCAAGAACTTCTTCTGGAAGAGCCTTTCGTAGGGTTTGATCACCAAAATAGGATCTGAGTTTAGATTCCTTTATCTCCATATCCCCACGTATGAGAACCATGACGATCCCTTTCCGGCCGCTGTACACCATGGATTTGACAATTTGGCCCTTTTCAACTCCAAGAAATTCGGAGACATTTTCCACCGTTTTCATGTCTGGAGTTTTTACAAGTTCAAGAGCTTTCATTTTCTCATCAGATTCTGGATAATCAGGCTTGTATTCTGCCTTTTCATCTGTTGCGGCATAACCACATTGTTCACAAAAAAGTATGTTAGACTCTCCGTTTTTAGCAAGAATCGTGAATTCATGAGAATTGTTCCCGCCTATCGCGCCGGTATCAGCATCAACCGCAAAATATTTCAGATCCATGCGCTCACATATTTTAGAGTAAGCAGTGTACATGTCCTTGTAAGTTCTGTCAAGAGATTCATGACTTGTATGAAAACTGTACGCATCTTTCATTATGAATTCTCGGCCTCTTAAGAGACCAAATCTTGGCCTGATCTCGTCTCTGTATTTTGTGTTTATTTGATAAAAAGTGATCGGCAACTGCTTGTACGATTTCAATTCATTCTTAACAAGTGTGGTGATCATTTCTTCATGAGTTGGGCCGAGTGTGAATTCACGTTTGTTGCGATCTTTGAATTTCACCATCTCCGGTCCGTAATCTTCCCATCTTCCAGTGATCTTCCAAATCTCAGCGGGTTGCATTATGGGCATCAATAACTCCAGAGATCCTATGGCATTCATCTCTTCTCGAACGATCTTCGTTATTTTCTCAAGGACTCTAAAACCCAAAGGTAGATAAGAATACACTCCCGCCGCAGCTTTTCGAATAAAACCTCCACGTATTAACAACTCTTGACTTTTCAATTCTGAATCTGAAGGAGATTCTTTAAGAGTGGGTGAGTAAAATTTGGACCAATGCAAAATCATTACCCCCTTAATTCAAATTTTTTCGATCTTCTCAGCTATTGAATCCATTGCATTGAAGAATTCCGTATCAATTACCGACATTAAATTACCATAGTCAGCTGCTTCTTCCACTCTGGGATCAAATGGTACGACACCAAGAGATGGAACGCCCAACTCTTTCTCTATGTATTTTGGATCACTTTTTCCAAAGGGATAAGATTTGCTTCCACATTTATCGCAAATGAAGTATCCCATGTTTTCAACGAATCCGGTGATTTTTATTCCCACTTGCTCGAAAAATCCCACCGCGCGCATCGCGTCGGCTATGGCCAAACGGTTCGGTGTTGTTATTATTACCGCAGCATCCACATCCATATTTTGCTTTATCGTTAAAGCCGCATCTCCAGTACCGGGTGGCAAATCAACGACGAAATAATCCATTTCTGGCCAATCTGTGAATTGAAGCAATTCAACAATCGCTTTGGATACCATTGCCCCTTTCCAAATAACCGGAGTTTCCGGATCTACCACGTAGCCAAGAGACATTGAGAAAATGCCATCTTTTTCATTGGGAATTATTTTGTTCTTCTCTTTGTTTACATTAGCTTGCTCCCTCACTCCTAACATTCTGGGAAGATCTGGACCATGCATATCCGCGTCGAATACTCCAACACTGTGTCCGCGCTTTTTGAGAGCGATTGCCAAAGAGACGGAGAAAGTGCTTTTCCCAACTCCACCCTTGGCGCTTAAAATCGCTATTCGCTTTTTGGCATTTTGAACGTAATGTTTTTGCTCTACTTTACTCCCTTTTTCTTGAACAGTTGATATCTTTGCCTTTACACCCATCTCTTCGAATTTTGCTTTTATTTCATCGAAAATGATCTGGCGTTTATTGGAATCAGCCGATCCAAGGTTTAAAAGTACTTCCACGGTGTTCCCATTGATTTCAATGGATTTAACAACTTTGAAATCAGTCAGACTCTTCGAGTATCCTGGATATCTTATGCTTGAAAGTATTCTCATCGCTTCATTCTTGTTCACAAAAATCACATCCTTCTTAGTTTAATCAAGATATCACCATTACGTGATCAGTTATTCTTTTGGTAATGCGTTAATGTCATTGAGAAAATCGCGTTTAAAAGTTGAAAAACTTCTTTCGTGTATCGCTTTTCTCGCTTTTCTCATGAGATCATGCAAAAAGTACATGTTGTGGTATGTGGCAAGCATCATACCTGTGGCCTCTTTGCGTTTTATCAAATGGTGAATATAACCCCTTGAATAATTCTGACACACTTCACATGTGCATTCTGGATCCAGAGGAGATTTATCGAACGCATAAACAGAAGCTCGAATGTTTAACTTTCCGTGTGACGTGTAAACGGCGCCATGACGGGCCATTCGAGTTGGAAGTACACAATCCATCATGTCCACACCACGTTCCACAGCTTCGAGCATAAGCAGAGGATCACCCACTCCCATAAGGTAGCGTGGTTTATCTTCAGGCATAAGAGACATGATAACATCCAACATTTTTAAGGTGGTCTTAAGATCCTCACCAACGCTCAAACCGCCTATTGCAAATCCATCAAATGGCATAGATGTGATTTCTCGAGTGCTGATCATGCGCGTCTCCTTAAAAAATCCACCTTGTGTTATACCAAAGAGTGCCTGATCGTTACGTACATGGGATTTTAGCGAGCGTTTTGCCCAATCAGTTGTGCGTTTCAAAGATATTTCCGTTGTTTTTCTGTCATTTCCAGGTGCAAGACACTCATCAAGGACCATAGCGATATCGGATCCGATAACTTGTTGAATCTCCATAACCTTTTCCGGTGTAAACCTATGAGTTGTTCCATCAAGGGGGGCCTTAAAAGTGACACCATCGTCATCCACCTTGACGTGTTTGGAAAGACTGAAAATCTGATATCCGCCACTATCCGTTAATATGGGAATATCCCACGATGCGAATTCGTGTAATCCTCCAAAAGAACTTATAACATCAAGTCCTGGCCTTATGTAAAGGTGAAAAGCATTTGCAAGTACGATCTGTGCTCCAGCCCGCTTTACACAATCATGCATGCACATTTTTACAGCCCCATTCGTTCCAACGGGCATGAAAACCGGTGTTTCGACCGTGCCATGTGAAAGAACAAGCCTACCGTTTCTTGCAGCGTTGTCTCTTTTCAGGAATTCGAATTGCACCCTTGCTCCTCCTTGTTTTTTAGAATCTCATCAAAGCTCAGAATTACACTTTTTCCGCTTGTTGATTGAAGTTTCACTATTTTGTAGAATATATTGATTTCAGATACGAAGTAACTCGCATTTTTGTACATCACTTTTTGTCCAGTATCGGGTATATCCTTGAGAAGTTCAAGATACGTATCGTTTTCGTATGCCAGGCAGCAAAGCAACCTGCCGCATGCCCCTGATATTTTTGCCGGATTTATCATCAATTGCTGAACTTTGGCGTATTTGAGTGTTATACTTTTAAAATCTCTTTCAAATCTTGAACAACAAGTCTGCATACCGCACATACCTATTCCCCCAACCAATTTGGCTGCGTCCCTTATTCCAATTTGCCTGAGTTCTATTCTCGTCTTGAAAGTCATCGCCAGATCTTTAACTAATGCTCTAAAATCCACACGTCCATCTGCAGAGAAAAAAAAGATAAGTTTCGAACAGTCAAGAGTATATCGTGCTCTTAACATTTTCATGGGAAGATTGTGTTCAACGACTTTTTCTTTAGCCATATCAAGAGCAGTTTGAGCATTCTTCTCATTTTGTTCGTATTTTTGAATATCCTCATTTGTTACTTTTCTAATTATGCTTTTTTCTGCTTCTTCTATATTATCGAATATCTTTACAACCTCTCCCATTTCGATTCCGAATTCACTTTCAGCGATTACCTTTTCTCCCCTTGAAAGTTCTTCATCGCACGAAAATTTATGTATCCTTCCAACTTTTTCAAATGAAACACCATAAACGATCACTACATTTCACTTCCTTTTAAGAAGGGTGAATTGAGATATCAGTAAGAATATCGAGAGATCTTGATTCACATTGGCAGCGTACATTCTGATCACCCAATCTACGAATTCAACTTTTGGGGAATTCATTTCAAGATATTTGGGAATGTAAGATCTTCGCTTTATGCCTTTCCAATACGCCGTTTTTTTCAGCGTGATGATATCTTCTACAAGTACGAGTATCGCATCGAGAAGTATTTTGAGAACTTTGGAAGAGTTGTTGGAATTCGTAGCACGTCTTAGTTTTTGAAAAACATATGGAATGTCTTCTCGTTTCATAGACAACAGCAATTGTTCGAATACAACCGAAAGTACAAAATCCGGTATGTCATCTTTTAATCCATCTAATAAAGCTTTAAGAGTAGAACGAACACCTTTCAAACCGCTTAACACTTCTTCCACTCGTTCCAAATGTTCATCGATGTAAATCGCTGCTTCCGGAGAACTTTTCATAAGCGATTCGATCAAAGGATTCGTTACCCTCTCCAGCACATCAGCAGAAACAAAAGACATCGGATCCAATTCCGCAGAAAGTATTGTGAAACGACTTCTGATGGTGGAGATCACTCGTAATGGAAAATCAGTGAAAAAAATGAAAACCGCATACTTTGGCGGTTCTTCTGTGATCTTCAACAGGGCAGCAACAGCTTCTCGACTCGCATTGGCAACTTCATTCGCTATCACATACTTATGCTTCGCGACTGACGGAGAATACCTCAAAAATTCACTCACGCCTCTTGCATTACTCACGTTTATCGATTCTCCCCTACGGTTTAACCAGAGTGTGTCGTAAAAAACTTCCTTTTCTTCTACAATATCTGTAAGCGATTTCAGGAACTTTTCCTTTACCACATCACTACCGATCTTTAAAATCAACCTCGTCGCAGATTGTGAGTCTATGAATTCTGCCACCTTATTTGTGAATTCCAAGAGTTTTTCTTTCATCTGTACAAATCCATCAAAAGGCCGTTTATATCTCCAACTTTTGATGCGAAATAGATCGTCGTTTTCTCCGAGCTGAAGATCTTCTTCGACATTTCTTCCAGATTTGAGTTGATTTTATCCACTATGAAATACAATTTGGCTTTTTTATTCTCTATAGACGACAATTCAGTCATTGTGTAAAGTCTCTTTTCAATGAGCTTCAAAAATTCTTTTATCTTGCGCTTGTAATCTTTCAAATTCTTTTCTGAAGGGGAGCGCGAAAAAGCGTTTCCACTTTCAAAGATCTCATTTATCAAGGTGCTGAGATCTTTTTCCTCTTCTTCATCGAGAAAATCCGCAAATCCCTTTCCTTCAACTTTTGAATATCGTCCATGAGAACCTGATACTTTCTTGCTTTTTCTTTTTCCTATTTCCCGTGGTGGATTATTTCCAGCCGGATTAACACGCAAAGCCAAAGCCTCCTCATTCATCAGGCAACCACAGATGGAATCACTTACCTTGATTCAACAATCCTGGCAATCGACTCAGTGTAAGGATATCTAAAAACACCACGCTCGGTAACTATTGCGTCTATCAAATCGGCATCCGTTACATCAAAAGCCGGATTGTAAACCTTGACTTCATCGGGCGCGATCTTAACACCCTGAATCTCCGTTACCTCAGTGTGGGAACGTTCCTCTATTGGAATCTTCGATCCATCCGAAATGTTCGCATCTATTGTGGAAATAGGTGCCGCAACGTAAAACTTAACACCATGCTTTTTCGCAAGTAAGGCAAGTGAATAAGTACCAATCTTATTTGCCGTATCCCCATTAGCTGCTATCCTATCCGCTCCAACGATAACCGCATCGATCTTTTTGGTCTTCATGACCCATCCAGCCATGTTGTCACATATAAGCGTCGTGTCAACTCCAAGTTTAATCAGTTCCCACGCAGTTAATCTTGCGCCTTGTAAATATGGTCTGGTTTCATCGACATATGCGTGAATTTTTTTGCCATGATCAAGTGCGGAGTGAATGATTCCTATCGCCGTTCCGTAATCAACTGTTGCAAGTGCCCCAGCGTTACAATGAGTGATAACCGTTGCATCGTTCGGCAACAATTCTTGTCCGTATACTCCCATACGCTTATTCACTTCAACATCTTCATTCGCTATACGTTCTGCTTCATCGCTGAGGATATTCAAAATTTCATTAGGCTTCTTATTCGTCACTTCAGAGAGAAATTTGGAATGCATTCTTTCCAAAGCCCAGTAAAGGTTAACGGCTGTTGGACGTGTCGCTGCCAACTTCGCCTTCACATTTTCCATCACTTCAACACTGAGATGTTCTTTGTTTTCCATAGCTCCAAGAACATACCCAAAAGCGGCAGATGCACCTATAGCCGGTGCTCCGCGCACGATCATATCTTTAATGGCTCGGGCCACACAGTCCGAATCCGAGCATTTCGTGTATTCCTCAACGTTGGGCAACTTTCTCTGATCTACAAGTTCCAGAGTCTTTCCGTCCCATTTCATCGTTACGGTTGAAATCAATTTTGACTTGCCCCTTTCTTCACGATTTTCGATTTTAGAAATAACCATATAAAAGTATTTTACCACAAGTGGAGGAGCCGAGACCCCGAGAGTGACTTTGAACTATGTCCTTAATTTGTGAGTCAACTTTATAACTTTGAAATCTAAATCATTTTTCGCTTTGCAAGCGATAAGGGAATT
>CAJXLN010000011.1 GCA_913056255.1 uncultured Thermotogae bacterium
GATAAACGAGCGATTCGGTCTTGATAAGGCTTCGAAAAAAATTCCTCATCGCTTGCAAAGCGAAAAAAGATTTAGATCTCAAAGTTATATTGATACTGTTACCTTATAATCCCAAATGGTTGGACACTTTATACAATATTTTTGGTTTTTGGGCAATGTCTACACGATTTTTGCCACAATTTCGCAGACTTTTTCAAGAAATAGTTTGTCTTTTTCAGTAAAGGGCTCTATTTTATGGGAGTCTATGTCAAGTTCACCGACTATTTCTCCATTTTTGAGAATTGGTACCACTATTTCAGATTTTACTTTCGGGCTGCAAGAAAGGTAGTTTGTCTCTTTTGACACATCTTGTACCACAAAGACATCTTTCATTTCTGCAGCTTGACCGCATATTCCATCTCCAAATTTTATTTTCACATGTTCTGTTGGCTCACCAACAAATGGTCCAAGAACAAGTTCATTCTTTTCAGTATTGCCAACGAAATAGAACCCTACCCAGTCATAGTGATCAACGTTATTTTTGAGAAGCTCACATATGGACTTTAATTTTTCGTATTCGTTTTGAAAGTCATTGATGATTTCATTGACACGACTTAAGAGCAAATCAAAATCCACATTTTTACTCATTTTTCATCGTACTCCTTTCTTCAATATTGGAATGATCATCATCATCTCAAGAACGATGAGTAGCGGGATCACGACGAATCCCCAAAAAATACCGCCCACGTTTGCAACTTGTCCAATAAGCCACTGCGAGATCGATGCTCCCACACCGACAAATAGCACAAAAATTCCCATAAGGTTGCCTATCCTTCCTCCTGCTCGATTGACCAGCATAGCCTGTATGGTTGGATAAGTACTCGCAAAAGATAAACCACTCAGGAATACAAATATGATCGAAAGCCAAATGTTTAGAGTTAGCATAGAGGCTACGGCTGAAATGAGAGAAGAAACGACGATGGCAAAGAGCCATATTTCTTCTTTTATTTTCAGAAAACTCGCGGCGTACCTTCCAACAAACATTCCCATCCAGAACACAGATGAGCTGATGGCCGCCATCGTAATGCTCATTCCATGGCCACGGACTAGAAGTGTACTGATCCAGGAAGAATACCCAACTTCGTATCCGACGTAGATCATTATCAAAATGTTGATCACAAGAATAGAAGGAGAGAAAATCAGCTTCAAGTTAAGTTTTTCTTCTTCAACCATTTTGGGCTCTTTCAGACGAAATGAAAATACGAACGCGATCAAAGCAAAAAGAGCTTCAAAGAGGTACACGGCTCGCCAACCAAATCCGATCTTCATGAATGCCGAGACTAAAAATGGACTGATAAGAGCTCCAAGAGCGAAAAGAGAATTGACACGGTTTAGTAGATTTGAAGCCATTTCTTTTGCTTCAGAGCCCACCAACGATCCAACACCAACTTCTATAAAGCCAGCACCAACGTTCGCTAGCATGTCTGCCATTGCTATCTCAAAAAAATTATCGCTGAATGCGAACATGATGGCACCGATTATCATGAAGAAGGCTCCTGCCATCGCTATACGCTTAAGTCCTGTTATGTGGGCGAAGATCGCGCATAACAATGATCCGACAACGTATCCTGCTGTTCCAATGATCAGAAGATATCCACCGTGCAGATAATCGATTGAAAGATCAGTCAAAACTTTTGGAAAGGCGCTTGATAAGATCATCACGAAAAATCCAAAGGCAAAAAATGCAAAGTACGAATACAATTTCAAATCTTTTGAAATCATTTCACACCACCTTGTATACTCAATTTCTTCAACTCAAGTGCATGTCAACTTGACTACTTGTAAAAAGCCATTAAAATCACATCCCTTTACAAATAGTAAAGGGATTCTTTTTGATGAACAACTGTATAAGATCAATTCAATACGTTGAACACTTTACCATGAAAGTGGCGGAAAAGCTATATAATGGGTCTGTACACTTCATGCTCTCTGTGCACAATCTGAATTTCACGATCAAATATGCGAAATGGTCCTTGAATATGTTAGAGCATAATCGGGTGGTAAACTATCCTCCCTTCACTTCGTTGAAGTGGGGGCATTTCACTCCTTCGCCTCATTTTTTCCATTGATAATGATTATTTGCTATTGTACATATTTTATACCCTACTTCGTTGAGGATGGAAACTTCTGATAATTATGTAAAAACCCTCTCCCTGAATTTCAGGGCGGGGTATAAAAGAGAAAACAGATCGATTTACTATTTTATTTAACTTATGATTTTTTGTTCAAATTTAATCCTGCTTCGTCGGCAATTTTCTTGGCAATGCTTTTAACATCTTCTTCATCAAAATCAAGAGTTGGCACTTTTTTAACTCCCATTTCACTTATCGTGTAGTCGCAGTCCACTTTAACTCCACGCTGTTCCATAATTTTGGAGACGCATTTATTTGCACACCCATTTATCGCTATTACGTGCCTTGCATTTTTACCAATATTTATTTACATGAGGCTCTGAGCCTGCACCTACTGCCGCAGTGCAACACATGCGAGCATCTACACTTCTGTTAATAAGTTCTCTTGCTACCTGATTTCCTACCTGTCCAACACTTGCAGCGCCGTCGCATGCAAAAATAATATCAAGATTAGTTGTTTCCTTAATACAGGAAGACAACAAATTCCAGTTCTTGTTTCCTGAAACTTCTTTTTTGCTCTTCCATGTTATTAACCTCCTTTTTCTTTGAGTAACTCCTTAACAGCATTGATTGCTTCCTTTCTCGATATATTTCTTATATCGATTTTAAGATGTTTCGTTTTATCTTTGGCTCTTTCAAATACTCATCTTTAATCTTAGCAATACATCTATCCCCTTCTCTCTTTGACTCTCAACTTAAGAAGCTGACTTCGCCTTTTTGTTTTTGTACAATCTTTGGGAATAGTATAGATTTTTTTTTAAAATCGGTCTCGAAAAATCTTCTTCAGGTTCAACAGCAGGCTAAAGAATATCTTTTCCTGTTCTTCTCATAGCAATATTTAAAAAATTCAATAGAGCAAATTGCCTCATCAAAATTTATATGAAATCTTTAAAAATGAGGCAACGCGCTGAATAAGTCTCAAGAGATGGTTTCATATCCCATAATAACTTCAGCATAATTTGGGTGAGTGAACAGACATCCTTTTTTGCTATTTGTGCTATTTGTAGGTTGGAAAAAACGGAACAATAAATAACATATTGCTCCGTATTAATCTTTCTCGCATGTTTTATACACTTTTTATAAAGCCACCGTCAATTGGTAGAGATATCCCCGTTATATACGATGCTTTTTCAGAGGCAAGAAATGCCACAGCAGATGCATATTCTTCTACTGTTCCTATCCTATTCATTGGAATTTGGTCAACTATTGATTTTTTAGCTTCTTCAATTGTGATTCCATTTCTTGCTGCACTTTTCTCAAGAATGTTTTTTACACGATTTGTCATTGTATAACCTGGCAATACAGCATTGGCAGTGATGTTGAATGGTGCAAGTATATTGGAGACGGATTTGATGAATGTGATTACCCCTGCTCGAGATACGTTGGAAAGAATAAGGTTATCTAAGGGTTGTTTTACACTGATGGAGGTGGATGCAATAATTCTTCCCCATCTATTCTTTTTCATATGTGGAACGGTTGCGTACACTGCGTAGATCGTACTCATTAAATTGAGTTGTATAGCCTTTTGATAATCTTCTGGTGTAAAGTCAAAAAATGTACCCGAAGGAGGTCCACCTGCATTGGCGAACAAAATATGTATTGTACCAAATTTTTCAATTGTTTCTCTAACAAGCTTTTCTACATCTTCTTTTTTCGTTACATCTCCCTGTACAGTGAGAATCTCTTTTTTTGTTTTATCTTCTATCTCCTCTTTTGCTTTTAGAAGATTTTCTTTATTTCTTGAAAAGATTGAGACATTGGCACCTTCTTCTGCAAATTTTTCTGCTACTGCTTTACCAAGCCCCTTACTCCCTGCCATTACTATGGCAACCTTTTTTTTAAGAGCTAAATCCATATCCTTCACCTCCTTGAATTTGGTGATTCCCAAAGCTCTCTACCACTTAGCATACCAAAATTAAAAGTTTTGTCAAAGAGACAGATATTTAAAGAGACAGATATTTGTAATCTATGTTCACCTTTGAATGAGACAAACTTAGAGTGGTCTTCACTTACTGAAGAGAAATCTAAACCATAAGGGCAAGATACGAGGAGCATCTTCTATTTTTAGTGATTTTCAGATATCATAGACTATCCAAAGATCTGAATGGGAAAATTATAGGTGGTCATTGAAAAAGGCAAGCAAACTCAACATCAGTAGTGATTTTTCTTTGTAACAAAAAAAGTTGTCTCTCATTCTTGCCCAATGAAATATACTAAAACTGTAAAAAAATAGATAAATAATGGTATAATTAGAATTATAATACTTAAAACACAAAGATGGAAATTCAAAGCTGCGATAGAAAATTTCTTTAAATGCACAGTAAAAGATAAACTTGAGAAAATATCTTTAAAGCAATCCATAGGAACTGCTTTTCACTTTGATATAGCCAGTTAGACGTGTATTTGAGGAGTTTAAATTGGAAATTTCACGGTTTGATACACTTGTTTAAACCCTAAAAATTGGATTTTAAAGTTAATTTGGTATATGATAAAAAGTGTAAGAAGGGAGATGAGAAGTCGTGAAAAAGGGTTACCTCTTGACAACTGTGATCGTCTTTCTTGTGGCCGTCGCGGTTCTTACAGGAGTGGTCATGACTTACATCTCGAACACGATAAATCTGAGGGCGGACAAAGAGAGGTTGCTGATGGCCTCCCAGGCCTCTATGAGTGGCCTTCAGATGGGAACATCGTACCTCGCACATTTCGCAAATTCGATCGGTGGTTTTTCCCTCGATTTCACGAGTCCTGCCGCTACCTCATTTTCTTCCGTTCCATGGCTTCAGACAACGAACTCAAACAATTATTTCAATTCGATATACTCATCAGTTGACGGAAAGGCATGGAAAACGGCATTTACTTATTTGGCTACGGATGAAAAGATTTTGTGGCTCAACAAGATCCCCGCCGTTGAGAGCTTTTTCGAATCGCTTAAGGCTTCCGGGACGATCGATTCAATTCCTGACGTTGTGATCATCCAGACCTACGTGGGCAACACAAATACAAGCAGCGCTTACAGGTACCTGACCGTTTCGCACGCCATTGTCGGCGGGAAGGATGCCTATTCGAGCGGGTTTGTCATGGGAAATTTTCTGAACAAGTACGTTTACTTCACGGACGAAGAGCCATCAAACATATACTTTACTTCCCAAGATCTTTTGGACGGACCGTCGAGATCCAACGATACGATAAACATAGAGGGCGATCCGGTATTCGATGGCTTCTCACAGGCAGCCGGATACAATATCGTATCCGGAAATCCGCGATTTTTAAGCGGACGCGAGGTTCTTTCTTCTGCCGATATAGCTTCCATGAACATGTCCAAGATAGCCTCCGATTACTCGGCTCAGATAGATTCAGAAGTGGCCTCACCCTCTTACGTGAAGAACTCAGGGGTAACAGCAACCCCATTAGGACTCGATCTTTCCGTGGTCCAAAACTTTCTCAAGCATATGTTTATCAACGATTTTGAGAACTGGTTGAACTGGTTGAACTCGTGGTCTTGGGTCAGGTATGATTTTTCAAGCCTACCGACCGTGATACAGAACGATTACAACAACGTTCTCGCCTCGATAGATGGGATACCCTCATTAAAGGTAACCTTCTCGAGAGGCCAGGGCGGCAATTCGGCTCCCACGATAACCGTTTATTACGGAATAGACACAAGCAACGCGTTCAACGCGGTCAACGCGCTAAAATATCTTCAAACTGACATTCAGATGTATGAGAATATCTTCCCGAATATCTTCCCTTTGCCGAATATCTTCCCTTTGAACTCCTATTTTTCAAATCTTCTCAACGTTTTGGAAAACGTTACGAAGCCCAACTGGAACCAGGGAAAACTTTTCACTATAAAGCCGACGAAACCATCGGGATCCGTTCCGGGACCTTCCCAAATGGTGATAAACGGCCAGCCTGCCGCCGATCTTCTCGGACTCTCAAGCCCTAAGACCTTCGACTTCAACTTCAACGGAGTCATAAAGACCGATTCCGATCTTTACATAAGCGGTGAGAAAAACCCCAATGATAACAGCGACAAGACCGCTTACGTGTCTGGAAAGTACACGCTGTATTCGACGAAGAATGTTTACATCGAATCGAACATAGTCTACAGCGATGCCGACAAACTCTTAGGAGGGCACGGTCAAACCTCAAACACATGGTTATCATCAAAGGTATCTACATCGATGGTGACGGATTTAAGAAATTCAACAGACACAGATTTTTTGAACATAGTTGCGAACAACAACGTAACTTTGACAAACGAGGTGCCAAACAACACGAAGTTGATGGCAAGCATTTACGCGTTTACAGGACAGTTCGGCTATCAGGACTATGATACATCGCCCAAGCCCAAGGGACAACTCTTCCTTTACGGTTCTTTGATGCAATACAAAAGGGGACCGGTAGGCACCTTCAACCCCTGGAACTATAATATATCCACTGGTTTCTACAAATATTACGCCTACGACTGGAGGATAGTCGGAGGGCTTCCAGCGAACATGTACGGCACCCCTTCATCCAAGCACAAAGCGTTTTTACTGGCAGTCAGGACGGTGTTTTGATTGAGAAGAGGATTCACTATAATTGAGCTTTTGATCTCGCTCGCGGTAGGGCTTATAGGACTTATGATGATAATATTTGCCATGAACATATTTTACTCAACGACTCCGAAGATCCTGGCGAAGGTCAACCAGGCTTCGGATGCGATTCTTGTCAATGAGCTGATGCGCAGACAAATCGAAATGATGGGTCAGAGTATCTCGACTTTAAAGGTCGCTACTGACGGAAGATGGATATCTTTCAAGATAGAGGTTCCGTTCGGCCAGAACGGAATCTATTACCAGCCATACACTCAGAATGCCACGATAACTATGGACGGGTCATCGATAGTAATGGCTTTCAAAAACGCGGACGATCCTTCTTCTGAACCCAAGAGCTTCGTCATAGCCAAGAACATTGAGAATCTTTTCTTTTACCAACCGCAAAACGGGACCGTCAAGTACACGATAACGCTGAACAAAAACGGCGTGACTTCTAAGTACACTTCGGCCATCACGAGCATGAACCTGAGGTG
Organism: uncultured Thermotogae bacterium; assembly: GCA_913056255.1. Taxonomy (GTDB): domain Bacteria; phylum Thermotogota; class Thermotogae; order Mesoaciditogales; family Mesoaciditogaceae; genus WFSH01. The sequence goes on from CAJXLN010000011.1 coordinate 7,246, forward strand.
AAGATGTGAAAAGCGGATCTCTTATAGTTGAGGCTTTGGTTACCATCTTTATAGTATTCATAGGTGTGATAATGGTCATGACCATTATGTCGACGTCGATAGGAAAAAGCGACCAGAGCGTGTCGATGTCGAAATTGAACGATTTCGAAGACTACGTTAGCCAGTACATTCTGAGACAGGGAATAGCCATGGACGCTTCGTCACTCGAAGCCTCGACCCCAGAAATAAACGATTTGTTCGTCGGGACTAACACTTCTTACATGAGGTTGGTGAGCATAACCGTCGAACCAACCTTGACACAGGCAGACATAACCGTAAGGCCCGTGAAGTTCGAAATCATTGCAGGAAGGGTCAAAAGAATCTACACCGTAATTCAGGGAAAGTATTGAACTCTTCACACTTTCATTTCGAAAAAGGTTTTCTTCCGTTTCAAACAATCCACCCGACTTACGGATTGTTCTCGTTTCTCACAGAAAAAGCTAAAGAATCGATCGCTGAATTTGAAATTGAGTTCATCCGATAATGATGGTAGAATATCCTGTCGAATTGTTTAAACCGACGACTGTTTTTGCAGTTGATTTTTATCGATTTCAACATTTTGTGAAAATCGATGTGTTTGCACTTAAATGTGCATTTTTAGTTTCGCCAATTGTTTTCAAAAGATAAAAGGGTGAACGCGCCTTTTCGAAGGCGCGTTTTTCCTTTTTAACTTCCTGCGCAAAAGAGCCTTCCCAAAAGTTTCCTTTGCTTCTGGTTATAAAAAAACAACCTTTTCTTAAATGTAATGACACAAAGAAAGTTTATATTATGCAATGCATAATTATGCATTGCATAATAAAAATAAACGAGGTGTTTTTATGGAAAAATTAGGAAGGTGGATCGCGAAGTACAGATGGCCAATAATCGTTCTTTTTATAATCTTCACCGTCTTCATGATCTACGAGGCTTCGAAGGTCCAGATAATCGATGACATAACTAAATACGTGCCGTCTAACGATCCGCAGATATCCTTCTTCAAAAAGGTTGCAAAGGAATTCAACATGAACAACTTCATCCTCGTCGGGATGGAGTACCACGATCTTTTCTCGGAAAGCTCACTTTCCAACTTGGCAAAACTTACCGGTAAACTCGAGGACCTTCCGGGTGTCACGTCCGTCCTTTCGATGACGAACGCGCCGTGGGTCGAAAGCGCGAACGGAACCGTTCGGATCTCGAAGATCGAAAAAATACTTCCTAAAACCGCAAAAGAATCCGCGGCGCTTAAAAAACAGGTAATGGCTTCCCCGCTTTTCAAAGGCCAGTTCGTATCACCGAACGGGCATTCCACACTTATGATAGTTAGCCTGCCCTCTTCCATGACGGCAGTCAAAAGCGTCGAGACGACTAAAAGAATCGAAAATTACATAAACGCCAATTCGACCGCGGAGAAGATTTACTACACGGGGATACCTCCGTCAAACGTTTCAGCGAGATCGATGGCCATCAAAAACCTCATGATCCTCATACCACTAGCGCTTCTCGCAGTCGCAGCGGTCCTTTTCTTCGCATTCAGGAACGTTCAGGGATTTGTCCTCCCACTTCTTTCGGTTATAGTATCTTCGACATGGGTGATGGGGCTGATACATCTGCTCGGATTCACGATGACATTGGCAAACATCTCTATACCCGTTATAGTCATAGCACTTGGAAACGCCTATGGGATATATATAGTCAACAAGTACATGGAGGAAAGGGACCTGGATCACTCGGTCCGGCTATCGCACACGCTCCACGACATAGGATTTGCGGTTATCCTGAGCGCGACGACGACCGTGGCCTCCTTTCTTTCACTGCTGACCGTAAACATAAGACCGGTAAAGTACTTCGGGATCTTCACGGCGATCGGGATACTTTTTGCGCTCATCACGAACATTTTCTTCACCCCCGCACTCGTTTCTTTTTCAAACAAACATATCTCGAAGACGAAAGACAAGACTTCGTCAAAGCCTGGGCTCTGGAAAAGGAGCGTTGAAGGCATTCTGAGGCACCGAGGGTTATCCATGGCAATGGTTCTAGTCATCGTCGGGATCTTCGGGATTTTCATCTGGAAGATAAAATCCGACATGAGGCTTTCGATCTTGCTCGGAAGGAACAACAATATCGTCAGATCGTTGGAATACTTCGACAATCATTTCAAAGGACATGATTTCGTGATAGCCGACTTTAAGGGAACTGCGACGGATCCTTACCTTCTCAGGGCCGAAAACCTCGTTTCACTCTACGCCGAGAACCATTCCCCGAGCGTCGGAGGATCTTACTCCCTGGCTAAGGTGATCCGCGAGATGAACAATAAGTTCAACGATCAGAACTACCTTCCCGGATCGTCGGCAAAAATTCAGAATCTCTGGTTTCTTATGCAGGGTTCCGATCTTTCCCAGCTCGTCAATTCTGCTGCGACCGGCACCATCGTTCAGATCAAGGTGAATCCCAATTCTCTCGAAGATATAAAAAAACTGAGAAAAGGCCTCGACTCCTTCGTTGCCTCGAACATTTACAAGAGGTATTCGTACATCAATCTTAACAGCGCAAACCCGGAGGAACTAAAAAAGGCAGTCGGTGGTATGGATCTTTACGTTGAAGCATACGCAACTGCACATGGTCTCAAAGCATCACCGAAGATCATCGACGGAGTCGTCTCAAAGGTCCTGGCTGTGTCCGACAAACAACTTCTCAAAGACAGCTCGACTATGGCCGCGTCAAATGTCACGGATTATCTGAATTCCTTTGGAATGCTGACTGGACTCCCAGCGACAACCGTTTCTTCCGTTAAAAATGCGATGATCAAGGCCTTTTCGGCAGGGTACACCCAGAATGCGCTCGAAAATGCTCTCTCGGATTCCATAGGTCCCGACAACGAACAGGCCCTGGCACCGGTGATAGAAATGCAGCTTACGAACGTTGTCGGAACGCTGAGGACGAATTACGCGAAGGAGCTTCTCTCGTCGGTTGGCTTTCTTAACACGGAAGAGGTGAACTTTCTGTCTCTGATCCTTTCCGACAGGACCGTGCCGGTCCCATCGGAAAACGGAAAGCATTCATTCAAAATCGAAGTCACCGGAGTTCCGATCGTGTACAACTACGTGTCCAACATGCTTATGACCGCGCAGTACGAGTCTATGATAATCTCTGCGATCATTGTTTTCGTGCTCCTCGCCTTACAGATGTCTTCCATTTGGATGGGTGTGGTCGGTCTGATTCCTGTTATTCTCACGGTCATATTCAACTTCGGGATTATGGGGATCTCCGGGATAACGCTCAACGCGATAACGATAGCGATAGCCTCGATGACGATAGGTGTCGGTGTGGACTACGTCGTCCAGGTATTCAACAGGTTCAAAATAGAGTTCAAAAAGTGTGGAAACACGCATGACGCGCTTGTAGAAGCGATATCCACCTCTGGACGCGGGCTGCTTTTCAATTCGATCTCTTCGTCGGCCGGGTTCGCGATCTTGCAGACATCCGATATAGGAGGACTCAGACAGTTCGGAATCCTGGCGATATCGACGATGGTCGTAGCATTTGTTCTTGCGATCTTCATACTTCCGCCGATTCTTTCTTACGTACCGGACGGGGTTTACAGAAAAATATTCAAGACAAAGGAGTGATTTTATGAAGAAGATTTTATTGGTTCTATCGGCAATTTTTGCGGTTCTCGCGACAGTTTCGTTCGCGGTCACCGGAGAACAGGTCATGGATCAAATGGTGAACACTAATTCCAATTTCAAAACTCAGAAGACCCAAATGAACATGACCATTCAGGCGAAGGGGCAGCAGGACAAGAACTACAGCCTTGTCATATACGTGTACAACAATAAGACTTCGGGTAAAAAGTACGCACTGATACGATTCACGTCTCCCCAGAGCGTCAAAGGACTTTCTTTCCTGAGCCTCGGAAAAGACAACGAGTATCTTTACATGCCAGCGTACCATAGGGTCGAGCGTGTTGCCGGATCGTTGAAAAATTCCAAATTCGCCGGCTCCGACTTCACCTACAGCGATCTTTCCTTACTGTATTCGCAGAAGGAAAGCGGAAAGTACACGATCGTGACCGAAAACTCAGACGAATACGTTCTCTCGATCCTTCCGTCCGATTCAAACGCGGAATATTCTAAACTCATGATGAACGTCGTGAAGTCCCATATGCTTCCCACGAAGGTACAGTTTTACAAAGACGGAAAGCTTTACAAAACGCTCTACGCTTCTTCCCTCAAAGAGGTTAATGGGAGATGGATCTTCAAGAATATCAAACTCGAAATGGCGAACGGTTCCTCTAAAACCTTCCTTACACTCGCAAGCACGAAGTTCAACCTCAACATTCCAGTTTCTTTCTTCTCAGTCAGGACACTTTTTCTGCCGGTTTTGAAATACTGAGGTGATTTGGATGAAAAAAATCTTCGTTTATGCGGTAATTATGATCTTGGCGGTGGCAGCCTTTGCTGCGCCGCAACTCTCCGGGAACGGAGGATACGTCTTCAGATACTCCGGCGGCAAGATAATCCAGGCCGTAAGGGACGTCAACACGTATTCGATGCAGGTAGGGGATTCCTTCACCGCGAAGATCCAATTCACGCTCATGGAGTCCCAAGCGCTTGCCGATAGCTTCGCCTTTAACTGCAACGCGCCCTTATTTTCGCAGTCGAGCATGGCGAACCTCACATTCAATGAACTGTACCTCCTCTACAACGGAACGGATATGGGAATAAAAGCCGGGAAGTTCTACACATCCTGGGGGACGAGCCCAATCGCCAATCCTGTAAATCTTCTCGAGCCGTACGATTTCACCGATATCTTCAATTCTCCAGTGAAAAAATCCATTCTCGGTGTCCAGCTCACGCACTGGTTCAAAGACGGCTCATCTTTCGAGGCAGATATCGTGCCGACCTTCACGCCCGACGCTTTTCCGAAACTTCCATCGACATCGATCGAGAACGTTTTGCAGACGCCTAAAAACGTGCAGATCGGCGCGAGGTACTCCGGTTTTATGGGAAACTACAACGTTGCCGTAGACGCGTATCACGGGTTCGTACATACGTACGTCCCGACGGCTTCGGGAACCTTTTACCATCCCGGCCTGAACGCCGTGGGCGGAGAATTATCAGGACCGGTACCGTTCTATTCGGACTACAATCTCTACGGCGAAGGAATGGTGTCGTTGAAGGCAAACGGTGTCAATTTCACCGGCTTAGTCGGTGTGAACGGCTTCATCTTTGGCCAGATGACCGGACTCGAGATAGTCAGGGGACTCCCTGGCCAGGCCCCGGGAAATTTTGAAAACGCAGCCTTCCTCTACATCAACAGGAACGTGAACTCCAATACGGTCTTCAACGGGACCGCGGCAATCGGCCTTACCGATTCCGGGAAAACCGGATACTTCGCTACAGGCTATTTGAATTACCATCCGACCCAGGATCTTTCTCTCGTAGTTGGAGCAAACTGGTCCAGCGGAGAGAAGGGCGAGTACTTCGAATCGCAAAGCTCTTCCAACGGCTTTTACCTGAAAGGGATTGTTTATTTATGATGAAAAATGATATATTACGTTCATGGACAGAAACATAATAATCAAGAGGTATTCCAACAGGAAACTTTACGACACCAATTCGAAGAGGTTCGTCACGCTCGACGACATAGCCAAGCTTCTAAACTCCGGAAAGAGCATAAAAGTCTTGGAGAAGAGCACGGGCGAGGACGTCACCGCGCACGTGACGGCGAGTCTTTTGCGCAAGCACTACGATCTCGACGGCAAGCTCCTTAATATACCCAACGAATCGCCGCTTGAACTCATAAAGAACAAGCTCAAGATGATAAAGGTGAAAAGATCGCTTGACGTCATGTACCGCCTGGTCAGGCTTAGATCATCCGACAGGAAAACCCTCGACTCGATAGTCGACGGCCTGCTCAAAGAAGGATTCATAACGGAAGAAATGGCTTTGGAAGCCGAAGAGACGCTTTGGCATCTACTCAAAGAGAGGGATGTGGAGATAGAGAAAAAAATCCTCGGCAGGATAGAGGACGGAGACGGCCTTCTCGCGGAACTCGAAAGGCTAAGAGATGAAAACAAAAGGCTCCGCGAAGAGATCGAAGACCTCAAAAAAGAAAAGAAGTAAGGCGGCACTTAGTGCCGCCTTTTTTCATTATCAGAGCAGAAACATAGGTCTGCCCGCACGGGAATTACACCAATAAACACGTCCTGTTTTGACAACAAATCGTGAGGAATTTGTCAGTGAGCCTCCATTTTCCCCTTAACCACATTGTTTATTTTTGGATAGTCTATACATGTCTTGACAAATTAAAAATGGTATACTTGTATATCTTCAGTCAGAAGGAGGTGCTTCTCTATCGATTTGAAAACTGTATATCTTGTAAGACACGGGCAAACAAATGCGAATTTGAATCATATAATCCAGGGACAAACTGACACTTCATTGAATGAAACCGGATTGCTTCAGGCTCAAAAAGTGGCAGAGAAGCTTAAAATCGTTCGTGCCGATTTGATTTTGTCAAGTGATCTCAGTCGAGCTGCTCAGACAGCCAGGATAATTGCGGAAGCTTGTGATGTGCCTCTCGAATTTGACAAGAATCTTCGCGAAATGTCACTTGGAATATGGGAAGGAAAGAAATTTGAAGAGATAGAGAGCACATCTTTGAGTAAGATCTGGTTTGAAAAACCATCTCAATTGAGACTCGAAGGAGCGGAAAGGCTAGAAAAAGTCCAAGAAAGAGTGGTCACTGCAATTTTTGATGCACTAAAGCGATGCAAGACGTTGATAGTTGTTTCGCACGGTTTGGCCATAGCTCTTTTTATTTTGCATGTGAATGGGCTTCCAATTGATTCCATGTGGGAATACCTTATGGACAACGCATCCGTGAGTAAAGTGATTTTGTCAGATGAATTGACAAGTGTCACACAAGATAATTTGTAAATAAAATTTCCTTTTTTCTCGAATTTGATCAATAATAAAGATGAAGTTGAGAAAGGGGGAAGTTCGGTGAAATTTTTTACACTTTTTCTTTTAGTTCTATGCCTGGCGACATTCTCGTTTGCAATACAAATGGGAACTCTTAGTGCAAGTCCCGTTTATGCCCTAAAGGGGGATTCATTTGCATTGTCTATAACACTTTCACCAACAAGTGATGTGAAGACCGCGTACCTGATGCTATACAATTCTTGCAGTGGTTCGACTGAAACACTTTACATCCCACAAATACACGGTGATACCTACAAATGGTACTACAGTTCCTACGATTCTTGTGATTTCAGAGCGCAAGTTCAGATCACTCAAAAATCCACAAATGCCACACTTCTTTCAAATATAGCGACTTTCACAACTGATATACCCGCTGCCAGCGTGGACTCAACGATTGTTTACGTGCCATTCATTACCAATTCTACACAGACGTGGGCGGTGAATGCGCTCAGCGTAGGTTCAAAGGCTTTAACCTTCACCACATTTTCATCTCCATCTGGACTTTCTATTTCTCCTAACAGTGGAAGTATTCAACCAGGAAAATCAAAAAGATTCGAAGTATCCAAAACGGGATTCCTCTTGCCGGGCAACATTTACGTTTTGGATGCTTTTATGGATACAAACGATCCAAGGATAAATCATTCGAGATACCTGTTGGCACGTGTCATTATGGGTCCGGATGGATTGGTTATGACTCCGATTCAAATTTCAAACGATCGTGTGATCGCTGGTAGTGACGTGATCTTTGATTTTTCGATATGGAAGTATGATGTTACTTTGAATTACGCTTATGTGGTTTGGAATACCCCAAAAGGCTCAAAAATTCTTAATATCCCACCTGATCACGGCCATTTCTCTTCTTCAATGAGGCTAACCTCTCCCGGAACGTACACTCTTTCGCAGGTAATGATAAATTACATGTACAAAGGCTTGAATAATTCCATCACCTACTATCCAAATGTGAAAGTAGAGGCCGCAAAATCCTCAAAATCAATGAAGCTGAGTTTGAAAAATGGCACATCTGATGTTGGAATATCTCTAAAATCCTCTTCCACACCGACAGTTTACGCAATCGATGGAACACTCAAAGAGAAACTTTATATCAAGATGGCTAAGGATAAAAACACGTGGACAGCATCCTACACTTATGCTGATATGCCTGGGCCGGTAACGATTCTTTCAACATTCGATGGAACAGATTACGTGCTGTCCAAGTCATTTGAAAGATATCGAATATCGGGTGCTCAGTCAATAAACTTCAACGGCGGATGGATATCCATTCCAAGCGGTACTTTTGCATCTACCACAATTGTTTCTGAGCTTTCAAGTACCCTGTTTTCGAATAATTTGTACAAGGGATTTTCGAATTTCAACCCGGTTTCCAACTGTGTGAGTTTGGTTTCAAAGTCCGATCCTTGGGCAACTATAACTTATCATCTTCATTTTGACACAAGTGCTGTAAAGGGGCTTTTTGATAACATAAAAGCTTACAAATTGGCAAATAGCGGCGCATGGGAAGCTTTACCAACAACACTGAATATCGGAGACGATATGATGGTCACATTTGGTGCGAAGACAGGGACGTACGCTTTAGGACTTGCTGCAAATGTTGACAAATCTTCTAAACCGACAATCAAGTTCTTCACAGCGATTCCAAGGAAACTCATTGGTTCCGGGAATGTTCAATTCATTCTTACCGTGAGCAAAGATTGCTATTACAAACTGTTGATTTACGATATGCGTGGTAGGGTGGTAGCACTTCAAAGTGGAAAAGCTCTTAGAACCCTTGGAAACTTGCTGTACGTTTTGAATTCAACGACGATCTCAAACGGATTGTATGTGGCTGTTGTTGCCGTTGGGCCTTCAGCGAATTCGATAACCGAAACAGTATCGATGTCATTTGCAATCGTGAGATAGCAACGGTGCTCTTTGGATTTGAAAGGGGAGGTAGTATTTCGTGAAAAAGATGTTGATGGTATCTTTTGTATTTTTGTTAAGTGTTCCTGCCTTTGCCAATGTTGTGAATGAAATAAATGATCCTTCAGCTTACTCTCGAGCAATGGGAGGAGCTCTGTACGCACTCTATGCTGGTCCACAGTCGATTACATACAATATAGCCGGAATGGCAACCGGAAAAAATGAAGTGTTTTTTTCACATATAGAGCATTTTCTCGGCGTGGTGCGAAACGAATTTTTAAGCGGTTCTTTCAAATTGAATAACCTTTATGTAGGTGGTGCTATCCAATACACTTATCCTGTCGATGAATTCAACTACGATCAGTACAAGTTGAGCGGAGGTATTGCTTACAGATTCGGGGAAAACAGTTTCGGACTCGACTTGAATACATGGATGGGAAGTGATATAAAGAATGGATTTTCCATGGATTTCGGTTCTATAATCAAGCATGAAAATCTCAGCCTTGCCGTGGTGGTTAAAAACGCCTTTGCCTCTATTACTTGGGCATCTACTCCATCTACCGCACAATCTTACACTCATGAGTTGATCCTTGGTGCTTCGTACAACGCTCAAAAATACATTTTAAATTCTTACTTAAACGTCACTTCAAAGGAATTGGGAGTGGGAGCGGAGATTCCAGTGACTTCTTTCTTCAGTTTACTCGGTGGTTACAGATTGACTTTTTGTAAGGATTTGTCCAAGGAAGTTAGCACTGGAACGAGAATTCACTACAATGGACTTGATCTTGACGTTGCTTACGTTTTTAAGGGTTCTCTTCAATCTGGTGAAGTTATAAATCCATTCTACGTATCATTAACGTACAACTTTTCTGGAGGAAATTGAGTGCAAGTAGACAGCAAGACTTTAGACGATTTGGAATTCAAATCCGTACTTGAAACTTTGAAATCAAAAGCCTTCTCAGATTATGGAAGATCTTACTTCGACTCACCGAAATTTCTTGATGATCCTCTCATGATATACGATCAAATTGGCGAAATAATACCTAAAATGCAAGATATTTCCTCTGTTTTCTATCGTGTTGAAAATCTTTCGAAAGTCCTTGAATCAGTGATAAAAGGAAAGATTCTTGAATCTAATCAGATCTTAGGTTTTTCTAATCTTTTTAAGGTGTCTGGAAAGCTGTCAGCGATTCTTGAAAATACCAAAACATTGAAGAAAATTTCAAAAATGTTGAAACCGCAAAAGGGATTTGTTGAGAAGTGCGAACACACGTTCAATCCAGATGGAACTGTAAAAGACAATGCCACACCAGAGCTTTTTAAGATAAGAAAAGAATTGAAGGCGATTGATAAAAGCATAAACGAAAAGCTCAAGCAACTTCTTAACGATGGAATGAGCAGAGGTTATATCTCTGATCCACTCGTGGTCCAACGTCACGACAGATACGTGCTTCCCGTTAAGGCTACTAAACATGCCATAGTGAGAGGAATCGTTCACGGTCAATCTTCAAGTGGCGTTACGTATTATGTTGAGCCAGAAGAACTGATTCAACTTAACGATGTGCTTGCAATATCACATTCAAAAGAAGCCATGGAAATATCACGGATATTTGTTGCTCTTACGAAGATGGTGTACGATAACGCCCAGAAGATTTCAGATTTAATGAATGCTTTCGTGGAATTTGACGCGTTGTGCGCACGGGCGCGATATAAGATAGAGAACAGATGCATTTTCCCCATCATCAGAAAAGATGGTGTTTTACGTATAATATCGGGGCGTAATCCGTTAATCGATGCAAAAAAGGTCGTGCCAATAAATTTTGAAATCAGATCTGAAGATCATGTGATAATATTGAGCGGTCCTAACACTGGTGGTAAAACAGCCACTCTGAAGAATGTAGGGTTGTTTGTTTTGATGACTGCCATGGGAATTCCAATTCCTGCTATGGAAGGCACAGAGATTTCCCTCTTCGATTCTCTTTTTTCAGATATAGGAGACGATCAATCCGTTAAAGATGAATTGAGTACCTTTTCCGCGAAGGTTATGCGTGAAGATCGTATTTACAAATTGGCAAATGGAAACACTCTTGTGCTTATCGATGAAATAGGAGACGGGACAGAGCCTACCGAAGGTACGGCATTTGCCAAAGCAATGATAGAACTCTTCATCAAGCGAGGGGTTCGGGCAGTTGTTACAACTCATCTTCCAGAGTTAAAAACGCTGGTTTTCACGAGAAAAGAAATCAGAAACGCGTCCGTTGGTTTTGACATCAACACCATGATGCCAACATATCGAATACATATGGACATGCCTGGAAGAAGTCATGCATTCGAAATAATCAAAAAACTCGGAGTTTCTAACGATTTAACCGAAGAATTCGCAAGGAACCGCACGTCATTATTTTCAAAAACGGATTTGTTGGTTGAAGAATTACAGACGAAGATCCATGAATACGAAGAAAAATCTGAGGAAATCAGAAAAAAAGAAAAGGAACTTTTGAAAAGAGAAGAAGAATTTTCAGAGAAATTCAAGAAGCTAAAAGAAGATAGATTGGAAGAACTCTCGAAAGAGTTGAAAGAACTTTCTACGACCTTAAAAAGAACTAAAAAAGAAATGGAAGAAGCCGTACACGCAGCGCGTTTTTCGAGCGATGTGAACGAACTGAAAAAACAAAACGAAAGAATATCTGCTCTGAGAGAGAGAATAAAAGATCTCACGATTTCCAAAAGCACTTCAACGAAAACGGTAGATGTGGGCGCTTACGTGGAAATTGCGGGAACTGGTACCTGTGGTACTGTAATTGGCAAGGAAAAAGACAAAATCATCGTAGAAATCGGAAATGTTCAGATAAAAATCGTACCTGAAAAGGTTAAACTTATTGGAAAATCGAAACCATCAGGGACAATTCATGAATCGGTCGGACAAATCGACTACGTGATGGCGGAGAAAAATCCAGGACAAATAGATGTGCGTGGAATGACTGTAGAAGACGCGCTTCCGAGTGTTGAAGAGTTTGCAGATCGTGTGCTACAATCTAATTCGATAGGATATGTGATACATGGAAAGGGAACTGGGAGATTGGCCAACGGTATTTGGGCATTCTTACGTTCGAAACGGATTCCCTTTAGAATTGGTAGGAAAGGTGAAGGGGGAACCGGTGTTACCGTGATAGGAGTGGAAAAATGATATTTGCTCTTGATATTGGAACAAGAACGGTAATTGGTGTGATAGCGGAAGAAACAGAAAGTGGAATTCAAGTTTTAGATTTTGAAACTGTCGAGCATGAGGAAAGGGCAATGCTTGATGGACAAATAAACGATATACCCAAAGTCGCACGTGCTGTAATGCGTGTCAAAAATGCGCTTGAGGAAAGGTTGAAAATCAGGATAGAGAAAGTCTCGACGGCTGTTGCAGGTCGATTTTTGAAAACAGTTGTGGGGGATGCTATAGAAAAAATCCCCGCCTCGAAAATAGACAATGATTTCGTGAGATCACTCGAATTTCGGGCTCTTTCGGATGCTGTTGAAAAAAACGGTCAATCTCGTGATTATTGCGTTGGATATTCAATTTTAGAATCCACAATTGATGGCGAAAAAGTCAGAAATCTGGTCGGACAGTTTGGCGAAAGGGCCAGTGTCAGCGTAATAGCCGCATTTCTTCAACAGCGCATGGTCGAAGCGCTTTTTTCGGTTATGAAGGAAACAGAATTATCACTTGAATACCTTACCCTTGAACCAATGGCCGCCATGAACCTCGTGGTGCCGCAGGATTTGAGAAGGTTGAATATAGTTCTCGTTGATGTTGGAGCTGGTACATCTGATATAGCGATCAGCAGGGATGGAACGATAGTAGCATATGGTATGATACCTATGGCGGGGGATGAAATAACCGAAAAGATCTGCGATACATATCTTTTGAGTTTTCAAGATGGCGAGCGTCTAAAACGCGCCATCGGAGATGAAGAACTTCCAGAGGTGGAGAACGTTCTTGGAATTCCAGTGAATACCACACGTGAAGAACTGATGGATATTGTAAATCCGATAAGTGATTCTATAACTGGAGAGATCGTTAAAACCATTCTCGATTTGAATGGTAAGACTCCAGCGGCGGTCGTGGTGGTTGGTGGTGGCGCAAAGGTACCGGGATTCACGGAACTCATTGCGGAAAAACTTTCTTTACCCATAAGTAGAGTTGCTCTTCGAGGAGTTGAAAACATAGTTTATGCGCACGATGTTACTGGAAAAATGAGAGGAAGCGAATTCGTAACTCCAGTTGGAATTGCTCATTCTTCAAGATTCAACATATCGAAGATCTTCAAGCAGGTAACTGTGAATTCGCGCACCGTTCAACTCATGAATCTTACAGGCCGTGAAGATGTTTTACAAGCCTTAATGCAAGGTGGGTTCAATGTGAAAGAGATCCTTGGAAGTCCATCCGCGGGTATAACATACGAATTGAATGGAGAAGTGGTGGTAGCAGCCGGTAATATGCCTGAACCACACGTGAGCATCAACGATAAGCACGCTACACTTCGAACTCACGTTAACGACGGGGACATAATAGAGGTATCACCATCTGATGGCAAACCAGTAGTGATAAGAGTTAAGGATGTGGTAAAGCCTGTAAAAGTTTTCATCGACGGGGATCCCATTGAGATTTTTCCGAAGGTAAAATTAAACTCAAAAGATGTCTCCGCCGATGAGATAATATCTGACGGAGATTCCGTGGAATTCCAGGAACATGTGGATGTAGAAGATGTGATAAGAACGCTTGACATGCGTTGTCAGGTTAAAATGAATGGCAACATTTACTCTCTTTCCAACTTCACAGTAGTAGGCGAGGATGAAAAACCAGCTAAAACCGTAGAATCTGGTCAAATATTGAGGCTCAAAACCAAAAATATTACAGTTGGGGAATTTCTCGATAAAATAGGTATCGGTACGCTTTCGGTAAAGGTCAACTCAAAAGAAATTAAAATTCCACTTCCCTCGAAGATCAAAATTAACGGAAAAGAAGCCCATCTTGATACTTCTATCAACTGTGGAGATGACGTAAAAGTATCGTTTGAAAAACTCAAAATTTTGGACGTTTTCAAATTTTTGAACTTCACTCCGAATGGATTCAAAGTTTTGCTCAACGGATCGCTTTCGGATTTAAAAGAAGATTTGAAAAACGGCGATAAAATAGAGGTGGTTCTATGAATTTACCTGGAGTGATGGCGATAGTAATTTTCTCAGTAGCATATTTTTTCATAGCTACTGAAAAAGTAAACAAAACCATCGTGGCTATCTTAGGAGCCACAACGATGATTTTTTTTGGTCTTTTTATTGAAAAAGAAAAAGTATGGGCGACTTATGTGGATTTCAACACGATATTTTTGCTCATGGGAATGATGACCTTCGTCAGCGTCTTAGAAGAAAGCGGACTTTTTCAGTACATGGGAGTGAAATTCGCTCAATTAGCCGGTTCTTCTCCTAAAAAACTCTTTATTTCTCTTTCTTTATTTGTGGCTATTATGTCCGGTTTCCTTGATAATGTAACCACCATACTCGTGGCATTGCCGTTAACTTTTGCCGTAACAGAACCGTTGGAATTGGATCCGATTCCATTTGTCATAGGTGAGATCTTCGCATCGAATATCGGTGGAACTATGACGTTGATAGGTGACCCACCAAACATAATGATAGGATCTGCGGCAAAGCTCGGCTTCGTCCAGTTTCTTTGGAATACAGGGCCTGCAGCACTTGTTATGCTTTTTTTATCTGATATGTTCATCCTTTTTTTGTTCAGAAAAGAGTTTAGAAAACCTTTAGACAATAAGGTAATAGATAGTTTAGATCCCAAGTCCTCTATAAAAAGCAAACGAGATTTCACGGTATCCATAGTTTTTCTCATTGCAACCGTGACTATGTTTCTGCTCCAGGGCGTGACTCACATTGAAAATTCGGCGATAGCAATGACTGCAGGATTCACATCCATTCTGTTCTTAAAGAAAAATGAAGTTGGTTCCATACTCAAGAAAGTTGATTGGTCAACACTCATGTTCTTTCTTGGTTTATTTGTCATGGTAGGTGCACTTGGAGATACTGGTGTTTTAAAACTTTTGGCGAATTCTTTGGTAACCCTTGCACATGGCTCTTACAAATTAACGGAAGCTCTGATAATAACCACATCCGGCACGTTATCTTCTATAATCGACAATGTTCCCTTAACGGCAACTCTCATACCAGTTATAAAATCCATGCATACCATTAATCCAAAGATCTACGCTGACATTAACCCATTGTGGTGGTCACTTAGCCTTGGCGCATGTCTTGGAGGTAATGGCTCGGCTGTTGGGGCTTCTGCAAATGTTGTTGCGCTCGCATTGTTGAAGAAATCTTACAAAAAAGAAATAAGCTTCATGAATTTTTTGAAATACGGAATTATGGTTTTGGCTTTAAGTGTAGTTGTATCAATTGCGTATGTTTTCTTGAGATATTGAAGTCGAAGATCCTTTTTTGAAAACTAAGATTGGCTGGTGCATCGATTTGAAACGTTTCTTTCCCGCAACCATAGAAGGTCTTGGAGCAGCAATTGCGTTTAAACGCCTTCATCCGAATTCTGAAGTTGTTTTGATAGGAGAAAGGGCAGATATCCTAAGCGAGTTCTCACAGATACATGAAGTGAAATTTGAAAATGATGAGTCCCAATCCATAGAATGTAAGACTGTAAAATGCTTCTCTTGCACGGCTGAATTCGTGCTTGAGATGAGAGATTCTAATGCGATCCCGTCCGCCGATGATGCGAGACTCTTTGCTTTTGCCATATACTCAAAAACCTCTGCGCTTACCGATAAGTTGACGACTTCTGGAGATGTTGAAGCGTTGGCTTTTTGCTTTGAACACGGAGCAAAATTGAGCGAGATACCTGCACAATTCAGAGTTCCTGTTGAGTGGAATGCAAAAGCTGCTGAAATAATGACAAAATCCGTCCGAGTGGTAAGATTCGATATGGGATTACGAAAAGTGTTTGGTGTAATGAGTCGTACGGGACTTACAGGATTTCCAGTTGTTGATTTGAACGATCGGGTGATTGGTGTTATCACAAAAAAAGATATAGAGAGAGCATTGAAATCCAATGTGGATGATTTGCAAATGGTAATGAGTATTCCGCCCATCATTGCTCAGCCAGATGAATCCATTAACAGAATAGGTGAGCTCATGACGCTTCATGACGTTGGGCGTGTGATCATTGTTGACGATGACGTAAAAGCCGTTGGAATAATAACTCGTCGCGATCTGATGAGAGCCATATCCAGCGCGATGGGGAGCGTCGAGATCACTTCAGATGTATCAAAACTTCTCGATAAAGTTGCACCTCGGGATCTTCTCCATTTGCTAAGGGATTTGGGGAAATTTGCCAATTCGAGGAAAGAAAAGATATACGTTGTGGGAGGGTTTGTGAGAGATCTCTTGCTTAGAAAACACAGTTTGGATATAGATACAGTTCTGGAAGGAAATGGCATAGATTTTGCTCAAGAATTCGCTTCACTTAAAAACGTGAAATGTCATATTCATCCTGAGTTCAGAACTGCTACACTTTTCTTCGATGGAATTTCAATAGATGTTGCAACTGCTCGCACGGAGTATTATGAAATGCCGGGTGCTTTACCCAAGGTAGAAGTTTCGAACCTTCGAAAAGATCTGTATCGTAGAGATTTTACGATCAACGCAATGGCAGTTAGCTTGAACTCAGAGAGCTTTGGTACGTTAATAGATTTCTTTGGGGGAAGAGGTGACCTACGGGCTGGAAAGATCCGCGTTTTGCATAGCATGAGTTTTGTTGAAGATCCCACCAGAATTTTGAGAGCCCTCAGGTATGCCGCGAGATTTGGTTATTCGCTTGGAGAAAAAACGGAAAAATTACTCGTTAATGCCGTAAAACGTGGATATCTTAAATCAGTTAGCAATGCGAGGATAAGGGCAGAGCTTGAAAGAACGTTGAAAGAATATAAACGTTCAGATTCTTTCGAATTATTTCAAAAATACGGGGTTTTTAAGGTTTTCCCCTGTGCTCGAAAGGTGAATTTTAGCAGGTATTTTACTCTTGTTAACAAGATGGAAAGGGAGATGAACATTCTCTATTCGATTTTTCTTTTGTTATTGAAAACTTGCACCTCGAAGATGGCTTATGAGATAATGGAAAGTTACGGTATTCCAAGACGTTTTCTTGGTGTTTTTGAAAGTATATACGATGAAAGAACACGAGAGTTGATTTCAAATCCATCTGCACCTTCAGATCTGTATTTTACACTTTCCAGATTTCCAGACGAAGCTTTTCCAGTTCTTGCTTACGATGAAAAACTTGAGAAAAACGTTTTTGAATACGTAAAAAATATGGAAAAGCTGTGCCTTGAAAAAGTAAAAGGACGAATGTTGAAAGAAAAATACGGCTTGAAAGGTCGAAAAATTCAAAAAGCTCTTAACTTGGTGATGAAATTGAAAATAGATGAAAAAATGGATGAATTGGAAGCGTTGAAAAATGTACTTGAACACGGTGATTTGAATTGAAGAAATTCAGTATCTATATTATCTTAATAGTGATTGTATCGGCCATTACCGTTTACCTTTTAAACTCATTTGGAGGAGGTATAAACTGGGAGAAAACCTTTAGTTTTTTTACGCATGATTGGTGGGGAGTATTTGGCATTATCAGCCTGTTGATCGCATGGCTAACTGATTCGGGTGTGATCTACCTTCTTGTAAAAAAAACTTCGGACAAACACTTCAGCTTTTTTGAATCTTTTAAGACAACTATCATAGGAGGATTCTTCGGAATGATCACTCCTTCGTATTCTGGAGGTCAACCTATGCAATTGATATACATGAGTAAACGTGGGATTTCACTTGGAGCGTCAACGTCCGTAATGATTTTTAAATTTGTGTTAGAGCAGGGAGCACTTGAAACGATTGCAATCCTTGGATTTGTCAGGGCGATGCACTTAATGACGCAAGTGCCAGCTGCTGCCTCCCTTGCTTTTATAGGTTTTACCATTTCAACTGCGATTATTTTTTTTCTCATAATCTTGAGTTTGAGTAAAAGACTTTACAATAAGATATTCGGCGCTTTCAAATGGTTTATTGCTCTTTTCAAGTTCAGTAAGAGACTAAGACCCAAAGTGGAAACACTTCTCGATAAAGTGGATACCGAAATGGAAAAGTACGCTCAGAGTACCAAAATTATTTCCAAAG
This sequence comes from uncultured Thermotogae bacterium, assembly GCA_913056255.1. Taxonomy (GTDB): domain Bacteria; phylum Thermotogota; class Thermotogae; order Mesoaciditogales; family Mesoaciditogaceae; genus WFSH01. Next base: position 25,401 of record CAJXLN010000011.1, read on the forward strand.
ATCCATTGTTGTTAATCTTGACTTTCTCGCTGGGTATAATATCGAACCTTGCAAATTTTTTTATAGTCTACGTTTGCATAGCTGCAATGGGTCTGGCTCAAAATGTGCTGTCAACTCTCCTAAACCTTATATCGGTGCAATCTCTGGCCACTATGATAATATACTTTGCACCAACGCCAGGCTCTTCCGGAGTAGCTGAGGGGGGATTTTATCTCTTTTTTTCTACCATGGTACCGAAAGAGTATTTGGGAACAATCACTTTTGAGTGGAGAGTTTTAAGCTACTTCATACCACTTTTAATTGGATTTGTGTTTGTAACATGGATGTCATTTCATGGCATAAAGCTGAAAAGTGATGATAAGGTAGAGGTGTATAATGATAACAATGGCAACAAAAAACCGAGCTAAGCCCGGCTTCTGGCTGGGAGGGGAGGATTCGAACCTCCATCGGCGGATCCAGAGTCCGCTGTCCTACCGTTAGACGACTTCCCAAGGCGATAAAATCTTACCACTTAGAAAGGGGGTTTGTCAACATTTATGAAAAAGATTCTCATGGTATTTTGGGTGATCGGAATTTTTTCGATCGTTTCCATCGCTTCGACATCGTTTTCCCTTCAAAACACGAAGTGGTCAAATCGTTACTCTGAGAGAATTGGAAATCTTTACCTTTTTGGAATCGTTGGAACAACTGGAACAGGGGGAGCTTTAGGTTACACATTCACTCAGGTACATCGGAAAAAAGTTGGATTTTTCAATCCAATTGTTGGGAAGAGCACGTACGCCATTGCACTTGGTGTGAATCTTGGTCTTAATATATCACCAGCCGCGTACTTCGAATACGATACAGAACGTAATATGCTTCCCCTTTTTTATGATTTTAGATTCACGGCTGGCAACTTTGGGCTTCAGAACTTTGGAATTAATCTGGAAGGGAAAGCCTATTCCACGCTTATGAGAGCTTCTATTTACGCTGAAGGACACTTTAGACTCGTGTTTCAAAAGGATATGGGAACAGTTGGACTTTTAGATCTGTCATACAAGAATATGAAGGGCACTCTTTTTTTCACCGATGAAGTTGGATCTTTATATTTTCTAAATGCCGGTATGGGCATTGGACCTGTGGCGATCGACGCTGGTATTGGATACAATGGTAAACCCGGATTGAATTTCGGACTGTCTTCGATGAAGTCGAATTTGAGCAGTGGTTGGTGGTTCAGGTATATTGTGACGAATCTTGGGTCATCGTTTTTGTGTAATTTGAATTTTAAAGATTCCGAACTTTTCTTTGGATATAACAGGGGGGCTCTTTACGTATCCCTCGAACGTTGAGACTTCGATTTACATTCACGTTCCATTTTGTTCAAGACGGTGTATTTACTGCGATTTTGCATCTACCACGCGAGATGATATGACGAATATCTACTTCGATTCGCTCAAACGTGAGATTGAAATGCATTCCAGTTATTTTGAAGGAAAAAGCGCGATCACCCTTTATTTTGGCGGCGGAACACCGAGTCATGTTCCGCTAAGGCTGATCGAAGGCGTGGTGGAAACACTTGCCCAAAATGTTTTTCTAAATGTGAAAGAAGCTACCTTCGAGTTCAATCCAGAAGATGTCAATCAACAGCTTTGCCGCGATCTTCGTGAGTTGGGAATAAACCGCGCGAGCGTTGGATTGCAAACATCTTCTGATGAACTTTTGAAGGTTATAGGACGAGCGTATTCTTTTGAAAAATTCAAAAAGGCATATTCAACGCTTAGAGAAACATTCGACAACGTGAACGTTGATCTTATGTATTCACTTCCATTTGAAAAACTTTCGGATGTTGAAAATGATCTGAAAACCATTGAAATGTTGAATCCAGATCACGTCTCTTTTTATGAATTGGAAGTACACGAAGGAGTGCCACTATTTTCTATGATTAAAGCTGGACAAGTGCAACTTCCAACGGAAGATATTTCTGAAAGTATGTACGATATCGTGGTGAAAACTTTAGAAGAACTTGGCTATAAAAGATACGAATTAAGCTCATGGACAAAAGAAAAACCTTGTCTTCACAATTTAAGATATTGGAGAAATGAGGATTACATGGGATTTGGCCTATCTGCTGGGAGCCACATTTCGAATGAGCGCTGGGTCAACACCACCGAAATTCAAAGTTATATTTCCGAAATTAGTGCCGGAAAACATCCTCGCGCTTACGAATCTAAAAATGATCCGATCGTTGAAGTTGCTGAGACGCTCTTTATGGGATTAAGGCTCACAGAAGGCGTGAATATTAATGAAATGCGTGAAAAATTTGGCAACGATTTTGATGAGATTTTTTCTAAAATTAAAAAATTTTGTGGAGAGTTTTTGGAGTGTTCAGATCACTTGAAATTCACCAAAACAGGTATGAAATTCTCCGCAATGGTCTTGCGCGAGCTCACGTGAAGGAGGCAAATGTTCGTTTCTCCATGGTATAGTGTGCATGAATAGTGTGTATGATCGTGAGTTCAAAAAATATACATGAGGTGATGAAATGAGATATATAGACATTCGAAGTGATACAGTTACTCTACCAACAAAAAAAATGAGACAAGCGATGTTCGATGCTGAGGTTGGAGATGATGTTTATGGAGATGATCCAACTGTAAAAAAATTGGAAAAGCTTGCTGCAAAGAAAGTCGGGAAAGAGGCAGCACTATTCGTTCCGTCCGGAACATTTGGGAATGAACTTGCCCTTTTTACTCACACGAAACGCGGAGATGAAGTGATTGTGGCTAAAAATTCACATATAGTGCTACATGAAGTTGGATCTTCAGCTGTGATCGCTGGTGTGCAGTTACGTACCTATGATTCCATCAATGGAATTCCCGATCCTGTTGAAATAAAATCTCTGATACGTTCAAACGATATTCACTATCCACCAACAGGTTTGATTTGCCTTGAGAATCCCAGCGGAATGGGAACGGTTACGAGTTTGGACGTCATGAAGGAAATTCACGAGATCGCACGTGATCGTAAGATATCAATTCACCTTGACGGAGCACGAATTTTCAACGCGGCATGTACACTGAATGTGGATGCAGAAGAGATAGCAATGTACACTGACAGTGTGATGTTCTGTCTCTCGAAGGGTCTTGCTGCGCCAATAGGATCGATGTTAGCTGGAACCGAAGAATTCATCGAAAAAGCTCGGAAGGGACGAAAACTCATGGGAGGAGGAATGCGCCAAGCTGGCATCATAGCTGCTGCCGGAATAGTTGCACTTGAAGATATGATCGACAGACTGTGTGAAGATCACGAGAATGCCACTCTTCTTGCTAAAAAACTCGATGAATTCGAAGAGATCGAAGTGATGAAAGAAAGAACGCAAGTAAATATGGTCTTCTTCAGATTCAACGAGAAGATAAACGACGATGCTTTTGTTTCTTACATGTTTAAAAAAGGTGTGAAGATCAATCCTCCCGAAAATGGCGAATACAGATTTGTTACAAACAAGGATGTTTCTAAAGAAGATGTGAATTTTGTTATCAAAACAATTGGGGATTTTTTAAGCTAAAGAATCCACTTAGACCAAATTTCAGTAATATCCTAAAAAGGGACGGCAAGTCATTCAATCATCGTTGACACAAATTCTATGAAAATATGGGAAACATGTTTGACAAAGACACGTTTTTTACAACTGATTTGAACAGATCTTTGAGTAAAGTTCCCCACTTTTTCTCAATGTTCTTTTGAAAGTTCTAAAATCCGTGTGGTACAATCCAAAACGTGGTCCGAATCCATCCAGCCATTCGAAATTGTCCATCAACGACCAATGAAAATATCCTTTGAGTTTTACGCCTTCTGACACAGCTATACTCAAGGACTCAAGTGTTTTCATTATGTACTCTGGTCTTATTTTATCTTCTCCATCCGCGACACCGTTTTCAGTGATGATAATAGGAATTTTGTACCTTTTCCACACAATTTCAATGATATTTTTGATACCCTGAGGGTATATCTCGTATCCCATCTCTGTTTTCGGCAGATCACCAAAAGAAATCTTAGGAGTAAAGCCAAAACCCACCAGAAATCGTGTGTAGTAGTTCAGTCCGATGAAATCGAGTTTTATTCCACCAGGCAATGTGATTTTTCCAACGGGTGAGTGTGTTTTCCCATAAAAAACAGAATCGAGAAAAGAAAAATTGTATTGATAATTCACAATTCTAGTCATTATAAGATCTAAAGGACTTGATGTTTTGGAACGAAAAATAGCCGTGTTTATTGCCGTTGAAACTTTGGCATCCGGTATTTTGGAATGTATGAGATCGTATACTTTTGAATGTGCAAGAGCCATATTCGCAAGGACTTTTTTCATTTTTTTTCGGTTTTTGATTTCAGGTGGCCAATATCCTTGTAAATATCCAAAGAGAGCGTATACATTCGGTTCATTGATCGTTATGAAGTATTTGACACTGCCAATGGTGTCCAAAATCATTTGTACATATCTGAGAAAAAACGCTATGGTTCTTTTAGATTCCCATCCCCCAAATTCGGCAATCCAAAGTGGGTTGGTAAAATGATGGAGCGTTACCATAGGCTCTATTCCGTTTTTTTGCATGTAGATTACTTCATCTGCATAACGGTGCAAAACTTCCTGGTCAAATTCTCCCTCTCTTGGTTCAACTTTGGCCCATTCTACTGAAAATCTAAAAGCGTTGACGTTCAAAGCCTTCGCGAGTTCAATATCTTGGTGATACAGTTCACTTGAGTTGCAAGCCTTTCCCGATCGATCTCCGTTTTTTATTTTTCCCTCAGCTTCGAACTTCCACCAATCGCTATTCGTATTGTTTCCCTCAATTTGATGTGCCGACGTTGACACTCCCCACAGAAAATCATCGTCGAAGTTGAATTTCAACGTAGCCCCTGGTTTACAAAACCCACCAAAAATGGTGAATTTTGAAGGTAGCCTTTCTTCTACCTGTAAAATGATCAAACATTTAAGCCCCCCTTTGAGATGACTTGCTTCAAGGGTTTTCACCTTCATAATTTCATAATAGAGATTACCACAATCTTCTTTTAGAGATTTCATTTCCCTATTAGCAATCATGCAAAACAAGTGTTGCTGACGCACTTTTTATCGACGTTTTGAACGGAAAATTTACCTTTTCTTACCCGGCAAGCCATTGCAATCCTGATATGGATTATAGGTGCAACATACCCCTTCCTCCACTCGTGACGTGAGCTGAAAGGTGGATAAAAGAGCGATTCGGTCTTGATAAGGCTTCGAAAAAAATTCCCTGTTACATTCACGCACATTGTGAGAATGTCAACTAAACATTTGGATTTTGTCTTTAAAGGTGTTAATATAAAAAGTACGGTTGGCAGAGATGAAGAGAAAGCCACGCACTATTTTGTGTGTGGCTTTTATTTTTTTGTAAGTGGAAAACTCGGTGAGTTCCATCTTTCCAGCTTTATAGGAGGTGAATAGTTTGAAGATCGCTGTGATCGGAGCCGGTATCGTTGGTTCTCTCATTGCAAGAAAATTTACAAGATACAAAGTCGATGTTGAAATATTCGAAAAACTTCCGGATGTCGGATGGGGCGTTACAAAGGCTAATTCCGGAATACTGCATGCAGGTTACGATGATGAGCCCAACACATTGAGGGCAAAGTACTGTAGTCGTGGTAATGAGATGTACACGGCTCTTTCAGAAGAATTGAACTTTGAAATTAAAAGAACGGGTTCTCTTGTAGTTGCGTTCAACGATGAAGAAACTAAAATCGTGGAAGAATTGCTAAAACGAGGTAAAACCAACGGCGTAAAAGAATTGAGAATACTGTCCAAATTTGAGGCTTTGGAGATCGAGCCAAATCTTTCAAGAGAAGTTGTCTCAGCACTTTATTCGCCAAATGCCGGGGTTATCGCACCTTGGGAAGTCGCACAAGCCGCAGTTGAAAATGCTTTGAATAACGGTGCAAAGCTCCATCTTTCAACCGAAGTGAAATCCATTTCAAAAGAGGGAGAAAAATACAAGCTTAACACATCAAAAGGCTTTTTTTCGTTTGATGCCGTTGTGAATGCAGCAGGACTATGGGCAGACGAACTCGCGGAATCTGCTGGTGTAAAGGTTACTCCTATTCATCCCAGAAGAGGGCAATACATACTCTTAGATCAACCAAATGCTGTTAGAACTGTGATCTTTCCGACACCATCAAGAGCAGGAAAAGGAATACTTGTACTTCCAACCGTTCATAACACAACGCTGCTTGGCCCAACGTCGGAAGATCTACCACCAAATGAAAAAGAGGCAACGGATACCACTGCAGAGTACTTGGCAAAAATCGTGGAGAAGGCAAAAAAACTCGTTCCGTTGGTTAACCTTTCAAAAACAATCAGAACATTTGCTGGCTTGAGACCAGAAAATGATATAAAAGATTTCGTGATCAAAAGAGAGAATAACATGATTCACATCGTTGCAACACGGTCTCCTGGCTTAACCGCGGCTCCAGCTATAGCTGAGGATATCGTTGAAGAGATCGTCGAAAAGTTTGATTTACAAAAGAGAGACAACTTCAATCCTGTAAGAAAAGCAATACCAAAAATTGCAGATATGGGTGATGAGGAGAAAGAAAAACTCATCAGCCAGAATCCATCTTACGGGAGAGTAATATGCAGATGCAACAAAGTTACTGAAGGGGAAATCGTTGAAGCCATAAAGAATGGCGCAAGAACTTTGGATGGCATCAAATTCAGAACGGCCGCGATGTTTGGACGCTGTCAGGGCTCCTTCTGTACGGTTAAAATCATGAATATTATGAAAAGAGAGCTTGGTAAGGATTTTGAAGATATCACCAAAAATCTTCCAAATTCCAACGTTGTGGATGGTGTTGTACGATGAAGAAGCTTGAATACGACGTCGTTATTTTAGGCGGTGGAGCAGCAGGAATGGGTGCTGTACGCGGAGCCCTTTCCCAAAAAGTCAGTGTTCTTCTCATAGAGCGTGAAGCGTCAACAGGTGGAGTGCTCAATCAATGTATACACAATGGATTCGGTGTTCAAGTGTTCAAAAGAGAGTTAACAGGACCTGAATATCATGAAATGTACCTTGAAAAGCTTGAAGGATTCGATGCTATGTATGAAACCACTGTGCTTGATATAGATTCTGAAAATGGAATTCTTAAGGCAATAAGTACAGATGGAGTTTATGAAATAAAGTACGGTGCGCTTGTCTTAGCAACTGGTGCACGTGAGAGACCATTCGAAGCTTTGAGGATTCCCGGATCGAGACCTTCAGGGATCTTCACGGCCGGATTAGCGCAGCACTTCGTTAACCTTGAAAACCATCTTCCAGGCCGCAAAGCAGTTATCATAGGATCAGGTGACATAGGCTTGATAATGGCCCGACGTCTTACACTTGAAGGCGTTGAGATTGAAGGTGTTTATGAGATCATGCCTTATCAAGGAGGATTAACTCGAAATGTAGTCCAATGTCTTAAAGATTTCAACATACCACTTTATCTTTCAACGAGTGTAGTTAGAGTTCACGGAAGAGAAAGACTCAAAGGTATTACTGTGGCAAAATTTGCGAATGGAAAACCAGTTGATGGAACGGAGAGGTTCATAAATTGCGATACACTTATAGCTTCGGTTGGTTTAATATCTGAAAATGATCTCGTTGAAAAGAACATCGAAATTTCAAGTGACGGTGGCGCTGTAGTGGATGATCTTATGAGAACGAATGTCGATAACATATTCGCAGCTGGAAACAACATTTGTATCCACGACCTTGTTGATTTTGTCACAGTCGAAGGCGAGATGGCAGGTCGGAATGCCGCACGCGTTGCGAAAAATGAAAAGATGGCGAAGAGAATCGGCATATTCAAGAAAGGAAAAGGCATTAGGATTATAAGTGTTCATTACACAACGGCATCTGACCCATTCAAAATGTACGTCAGAGTTGATCATCCAATGAACGTATGTACGTTGAGAATGAACGATACGAATTTGAAAACCGTCTTGAACGCTAAGCCCAGCGAAATGATAGAGCTCACATTTGATCCTTCCAAACACAACTTAAAAGGAAATCTCGTGCTTTCCGCAACGGAGGTGAAAAGATGAGTGAAAAGACAATTGAAATGACCTGCATAGTATGCCCCATAGGTTGCAATTTGAAGGTTACTTTGGATAGCAATGGAAAGTTTCTTTCAGTTACTGGAAACAGATGCCCAAGGGGTGCCGCTTATGCTAAAGAAGAAGTCACGGAACCTAAGCGTATCCTTCCAACAAGCATCAAAGTTATTGGAGGAGAACTACCACTTGTGTCAGTAAGAACTGAAAAAGCAATTCCGAAAAAGTTGATTTTTGAGGCGATGAAAGTGATAAGATCTTCTGAAGTTAAGGCTCCCGTAGAAAGAGGACAAATATTGATAAAGAATATTCTCAGCACAGGAGTAAATGTGATAGCAACAAGAACGGTAAAAGCGCGATTTGTCTAGTCGAAACCATCTAAAGTTGCTAATTGGGCATTTGGAATTGGTTTCACGTGGCGGTTCCGAATGCCTTCCTTATAAGATTTTCAAAAAGCTCCATCTGAGAGTTCACTCGAAGATCCAAAGAACCGAAATCTGCTTCTACTCGAACGTCCATAGTGTCAAGAGAGGCATCGGTGATCACCTGAACTTTTTCGATTTTTGAAAGTTCATTCACGATTTCTTGCGGGACATTATTTGAGATTTTCAAAACGATCTTTTTTGAGGATTTGACCATATCCATGGCACGATTTATTTTGTCAGATATGTTTCCACGATCCACTTCAGATAATACCGTTTCCTTAACCACAATAATCGATAAATCGATCAAAGAAAGTTTAAGATCATCTATTGAAAAATCGATACGCTCTTCGATTGAATTTACGATCTCCTTCAGTTGAGAAATTTTGGTTCTCCATTCTGTTCTGGCTTCTTCAACTCCATTTTGATATCCTGTATTCTGAGCTTGCTTTCTTATCTCTTCAGATTCAGACTTGGCTTCCTCAATCAATCGCTTAGCTTTTTTTTGAGCCTCGATGATTATTTCTTTACTTTTTGCTTGAGCAACTTTTTGTGGGTCTTTTTGCTGTTCAATTGAATTTTTCTTGACCTTTGGTCCTATTGTAACCTTTTCATTTGTGACGTTAGCACCTTTTATAATGTCAAACAATTAAATCCTCGCCTCCACCACGGCTTATCACGATCTCTCCGGCATCTTCGAGTTTTCTGATGATGGTTACGATCTTCAACTGGGCATCTTCCACATCTTTTACTCTAACAGGTCCCATGTATTTCAACTCGTCTTCCAACAAGCCGGACGCCCTCTTGGACATGTTCTTGAAGATCTTGTCTTTTACTTCATCTGTGGAACCTTTCATCGCAAGAGCGAGATCGTGGGTATCAACTTCTCGAAGTACCATTTGTATCGAGCGATCGTCAAGATTTACGATATCTTCAAAAACGAACATTCGTTTCTTTATTTCCTCAGCAAGTTCTGGATCGGTTTTCTCTAGGGAATCGAGTATGCGTTTCTCAGCTGACCGATCGATGGAATTCATAATCTCGACGGTAACATCTATTCCACCCACGTTACTGAAATCCTGGCTGACAAATGAGGACATCTTTTTTTCAAGAATTTTTTCCACTTGTTTTACGATTTCCGGAGAGGCACGTTCAAGCAGTGCTAATCTCTTGACCACATCTGCTTGAAGATCTTCAGGAAGAGATATTAAAATCTCTGATGACTGTTTAGGTTCGAGATACGCAAGAATCAGTGCGATGGTTTGAGGGTGCTCATTTTGAATAAAATTGACCAACTGAACCATATCCGCTTTTTTCATGAAGTCGAAAGGCTTTACTTGGAGGTTTACCGTTAATTTTTCTATGATTTCAAGCGCTTTTTCGGGCCCAAGAGCTTTTTCCAACAGATCCCTGGCATATTCGACTCCTCCGCTATTTATAAATTCTTTGGCATCTACCATTTGGGAAAACTCTTGTAGGGCTTCTTTGCGCTCCTTGTCATCTATTTGTTTAGTGTTGGCTATTTCCAGGGTTAGTTCCTCTATTTGATCTTCACTCAAGTTCTTCAGTATTTTGGAAGCTTTTTCAGCCCCTATTGTTAGAAGAAATATTGCGGCCTTTCTTTTGTTCGTTAGTGTTTGATTTTTATCTTTTTTAGCCATCGTTACTCCTTAGACATCCATATCTTTATAAGTTGAGCCGCTTCGGCGGGATCCTTTTCCACATATTCCATTGCAGCATTTTTAAGATCAAGAAGTTCTTTGTTCTTAACATCTGGAATTTCACGTGATACCTGAGATAGCTCTTCTTCTATTTTCTTTCTACGTATCTCGATCTCTTTTATCTTCTTTCTATTCTTGTGACGTACCCACATGAAATAAGTTAAAACCGTTAATAGGATTGAGAAGATCAAGCTGTATGTTATTAGCGATTTGAAACGTTTTTGCCTTTGAAGCGCTACTTGTGCACTTTCCGCGGCTTTTTCTGCACTTCTGTCGAAGTTCATCGGCAAAACTTCTACACCAGATGCGGAAACTCCAATGGCATTTGCAACAGCTAACTTGACTTTATTGACATTGACCGTGGCATTGGATGAATTCAGGAATACGGTCATCGTGATATTTTTGATCTCTCCAGATTTATCTTCAACAACTTGATTGTAAGTCTGAGAAACGTCGTAATTGGTCACGGTCCGTGAATATTGGGATACTTCTGAAGACTTGGTCGTAGATGAATAGGTCGGCGGAATGTTTGAGTACGTTCCAGGTGGTCCGGAAGGAATACCATTGGATGATATACTTTTTTCGTTTTCCTGACTATTAAGAACGCCGGTGTTCTGTTTTTGATCGATAGGCAGGTAAGATTTGCTTTCCTGTGTTATCTTTTGCCAATTAAGCACGGCATTTGCTGCAATGGCAATGTTTCCGTATCCGAATACATTGTAGAGCATCTTTTTAACCTTATCCACGTAATACTTTTCAACTGACTGCTTGAGTTTGAGTTTTGAAGCACCAGAAATCGCAGAAGACGAAAGATTTACCTGATCGCTTAGAACGTTTGAGAACTGATCAACAACTTTAACATTGGAAACAGACATCTTACCGACGGCTCCAGCAACCAGATTCATAATACCGAATACTTGACTGGGTGAAAGAAACATTCCAGGTTTTAAAACAACTAAAACAGAAGCAGTTGGCTTCTCCTCTTCTCCCGGCACGTAATACGTGTACTTGGGAAGGGCAAGAAAAACCTTTGAATACTGGACGGCTTTGATCATATCTATGCTTCGTTCCAGCTCCCCTGCCAACGCAATTTGAAATTGAACTTGTCTATCGAAACTCGTCATTCCCATTGAAGCGATAGAGTTTTTTTCGAGTAAACTGTACCCTTGCGTTCCGGCTGCAGGACCAAGCACACCAAGAGTTGCCAATTTCATTCTCACTTCGTAAACATTTGACGATTGTGGAATGTAAATGGTTCCATTTGGTCCTGCTTTATACGGAACGCCTAATCCGTCAAGTTTTTGTGTTACATACCCGGCGCTTTCCTCACTTAGATTTGAAACGAGTGTTACGTACTTTGGAGAGGAGTTCACGTCTATCAGAACGAATAATCCTATTATTGCTCCTAAGAGCACGAAGATCCACAAAACTTTCTTCCCTAAACTCAATGGTTTGAAACGATCGGTGTAAATTTTTGTTACTTGTTTCCACAAATTACCAACATTCATTGCCATTCGAGTTCATCACACCCTGGAAAGAACTTTATGCCTTATCTCTTTTATCCTCTCTTCCAGATCCGACCTGTCATCGGATATAGAATCATATGCGATCCTACCATTTACTACGGCCATGTAAACACGTGCATCTCTCAAAAAGTCAAAAAGCAAATTTCTAAGAGTTGGTTTTTTTCCTTCTCCAATCGGACCGTTGTAATCGTATAACACAAAATCAGCAATGTAGCCGGAGGCAAGCTTTCCAATCGGTTTGTCCAGTAACTTTCCGGCAAAATGGTAATTGTTTTCAAGTAGTATTTTCTTAATCTGGTATACAGCACCGAAATCGGTAGTGCCTTTTATCATCCTTCTAAGTAGGAATGCCACCTGTGATTCTCCAAGTATGGAAAGATCTGATATGTTTCCCGTACCAATTGAAACGTTGACACCTCTTCCCATCATTCCGTCTATATCAGGAAGACCCATACTTTGTATCATCATCTGGCGTGGACTGTACACTGCCATAGTGTCGGTAGAAGCCATAATATCGAGGTCTGTTTCGGTGAAATGTTGGGCATTCACAATGATTTCATGATCTCCAAGGAGGTTCAAATGTCGCAATCTTTCCAAATTAGACATTCCATATTTTAAAAAGGTTTCTTTTTCCTCTCTGCTTTCGTCTGAAAGTAGAATGACAACAAAGGCATTTATATTCTCTGAGAACTCTTTTAAATTTCTCAGAGAATCATCGTCGAATGACGTGATCGAATTCAACGGTATATATTGAGGCTTTTCTCCAGATTTAATGAGACGTTGCAAGTCTTCAGGGTTTTTAAGACTTTCACCTACTATAAATCTGAATGGCATGGAATTCATAACGGCTTCGATCGTCTTGCTGACCTCTATTTTATGAAGATAACGTTCAATAGAGCCTGCCACTGTGGTAACACCTTGTTTCAAAGAATCATGCGCGATTTTTTCCGTTATGGTGAAGAATATTTCTTCGTCGAAGATGCTTTGTAGCGCTTCATGAATGCGTTTGTAAAGATCATTTTCAGGAATTCCAAAGCGTTCTTCTACACCAAATTTGGGAAATATAGCAGATTCCATGTTAACATACGCATTCACCAGTCCTGGAAGAACGGTCATTCCTTTGCCATGAATGATATCTTTTACGTTGCAGTAGCGTTTTTCTAATACCTCGGTGGGTCCTATTTCTACGATTTCATCATCTTTTACGTAAATGGCTCCATTTTCTAATATACCAGTTTCTGTATCGTTACTCACAATGCGAACATTGGTAATGAGCATCTGAATACACCTCAATTCACGAAAACATTTCATATGATTTTACCACTACACCAACATGGGTTCCACAATTTGAATTAACATAATGTTAACATAATTTCTGATTAAAAAGCGGTCTCTACAGACCGCTACTGGTGCCGAGGGCGGGACTTGAACCCGCACGAACTCCAAAGTCCACTGGATTTTGAATCCAGCGCGTCTGCCAATTCCGCCACCTCGGCAATTACGATCTGATTATATACGTTTATTCTTTAAGTGTCAAGTGTTCAATTGACGGTTTTCTTCTTAGAAAACGTACCAATCAATTCAGGATGTTTGTCCGAAAAGTATCATATGTATATCGAAACATCATGATATTTCAAATGAAGGTGAGCTACCCCCCACTTACCTCGTTGAGGATGAAGACTTCTGCTAATTATGTTAAAAGTCCATTTACATTTGCTCCAAAGATGCTTTAACCCTCATAAGAGCGCGGCAATCATCCTCATTGTACATGATGATTTTGCTGAGAATATCGGGATCTTTATTTTTTCCCCACACACTCAATGCCCTCATTGCCTCGTAACCGCTGAAATTCTTTATTCTCCAATCGAATCCCACAGTTCTTGCCACATCTTTAAGGGAATAAAATCGGACGGGAAGGATGAAAGAATGGATTATCATTTTATAGAGATCGACTAACCGTTCAGTTAATTCTTCTGTGTCCATTCTTGCCAAACTTCCAAACCTCATGATCACGTCTCTGTCAAAAACATCGTAATGATATATGGGAGCTTTTGGATGTACGTTCACGAAATCAAGAAAATCATTCCAAGCACTTTTCCAATGATCATTCAGAGTGAAATAACGATATTGACTTTTGGTTTTCTCCTTTAAAATAATTCCAAAAAGATAGATTTGATTCTCACCTTTTTCAACGTCAAAAAAATACTCCGCTTCACTCGTTGGAAGAGTGAATTCATCAACACGAAACCACTTGGAAGTGCTTATGGACTCAGCTTGTTTCACGATCCTTTCCGCTTCTTTTAAACCCACTCCTGTGTATTTTGAAATTACTTCTGGATCTGATCTTGCGACATCATCAACTTTTAGAAAACCTGCTTTTTTCAACGCACGTTTTCTTCCCTCACCAACGCCGTTTATCATGGTAATATCGCCGTTTTTGATCGCAAAATCAATACACTCTGCATGAAAGGGACAATTTTTGCAATTGTAGGAAAAAGAAGGCTCGGGGGGAATTTCCGAACTAAAACTCTCTTTTATTTTTGAAAGTAGCGAGGGAATTCTATTTATATTTGGGCGTGTGATCCTTAAATCATCATTAAGGCGGATTCCAATAGAAAACTTTTCGCCACGAAGATAAAGGACAAAGGCAAGAAATGCCAATTCAATTCTGTGACGCTCTTTTAAAGTTTTGGATGACTTGTCGATAATGGCTACGCGATTTCCATTAACCTCTGCAAATCCATCCGCTTTAGCCACTAAAGTCATTCCATGATAGTTCGCAAGGAAAGTGCCTCCCTCTATAGTTTCTTGAACTTGATTTTTCATAAAATACGCTTTCCTTGGACATGAAACAAATATCGTTAAAATGTCGCGATTGATTTTCATAATTTCATTTTACTACAAAAACGTATGTATTTTTAATTTTACTTTCCTATCTCAAATTTTTTATTAGAATTTAAAATGATTCTCTTTGAGCGCAGAAGCTTTGAAAGCGCGAGTCTGATCTCAACTGATTTCATACAGCCGTCACGAGGTATGAAAAGGGAAATAAAACCTTGCTTTTCCAAAATCTTTGTGATTTGGCACTCATTCAATGGTTCGTATTTCAGTATTTGGATGATCTTGTCTTCCATTTAATCTCTCCTTAATAGATTGTATTATATCTATGATTTATAGTATATATCATGTTATCTATTTTTTCAAGACATATATTGACTTTTTTATCTATTTATTATAGAATTAAAATGAGGTGATAAAATGAGTTCTACCTTTTCTTCACGGCTAAAACAACTTAGGATAGAAAAAAAACTTAGTCAGAGAGCATTAGGTGCTTTGCTTGGTCTGAGTGACAAAACGATCTCTGCTTACGAGAATAATCGAAACACACCAGATTTTGAAAGGCTCACAAAGTTATCTAAAATATTTGGAGTGAGCGTTGATTATTTAATAGGCGCTTCTGAAAATTCCGAATCTTCAGAAACCACTTTGCGTGAATATTCATTGAAAACCATATCAGTTTACAACATCGATTCCTTACAAACCAACAAGGCTGTTGAATATTTAAAACTTCCAATGTGGTTTGGATGTGATTTTGGAATTTTAGTTTCAGATGAATCCTGTGAACCTGTTCTCTCCAAGGGTGACATCGCTCTTGTAAGAAAAGGTCCTGCTTTAGAAGGCGATCTCGTGCTTTGGAGGGAAAAAGAAGAAAAAATCGTGATACGACGCATTTATTTTCAGGGAGATTCGGTTATATTAAAACCAGAAAATTCAAAGTACAGACCCGTTATAGTTAAGAATATGAAAATCTCTGGATCGTTGTTAGGTGTAGTCGTGGGGAGATGGCAAAAGATTTTATGACTCGTTACGCGATGAATAAAATTACTTGGAGGTACTCCCATGCGAATGACAAAAACGGTATTATGGAGAATGAAATTCGGAAATTCTGTTTTGTGGAGGGAAAAATCCACAAAAACAGCAGATGTAAGATTTGAAATATGGACTCCCACTTTAGGAAGGAGAGAGCAAAATGATGATAAAAAGACCGAAGATACTAAATGAGTTTTCACCCAAAAATGCACTTGAAATGGAACGAGAACTTTCAAGATTCCATAGGTCAAAAGGAGGATATGGATATTCACAAGCTGTTGAAAAAATTCAAAAAGTTATCGGAGATTCTAAAGTACTGAAATATCCAGCCGGGAAAGTGTACAACAGTTGGAATACGCCTGTAGGATGGAATTTGAGAGGGGGATTTTTGAGAACAGTCGATCCCAAAAAATACGTCGTTTCAGATTTGTCTCTTTCACCAATATCCGCGATTTTCATGTCTGGACCGTCAAATGGAATTGAGAAGTTAAAAGTGATAGATGTTGGAAGTGGTGAATCAGAAGAAGATTATTCACAGTCTGTTAAAGGATGCGCAGTCTTATCAAATGGGAATATTTCAAGAGTTTACGATCTGGCGGTTGAAAAGTTTGGTGCAAGATGTGTACTCTCTCATTTCATGAGAGCACAAGTTGAAGAGATAGGAAGAACTCCAGAACTTATGCCGCAAGCGGTTAATTACACGTCTTTTCCAGCTTATTCAAAAGGAGAAGCCTTTGGTTTTGCTTTGACTTATAAACAATACAAATGGATGAAATCTCGTTCCAGATCTGGGAAACTCGAAGTCGAAGCACGTATGGACGTAGATCGTGGCACGGATGATTTAGAGATTTTAGAAGCGCGTTTCGGAAAATCAGAAAATGAAAAGCCGTTGCTCTTAATAGCTCATCTTTGTCATCCTAAGCCTGGTGCAAACGATAATGCCAGCGGCTCAGCACTTTTGACTGAAATAGTGAGGGTCCTCAAAAAAACCGACCTGAATCGTGAAATCGTGGCACTTTGGGTTCCCGAAATGTACGGTACGGCTGCCTATCTTACAGATCACGTACCTGATTTTGAACTCGGAGTGAATTTAGATATGGTTGGAGAAGATCAGTGTAAAACAGGGTCGGTTTTGCAAGTATCATCTACTCCATGGTCGCTACCGTCTTTCATAAGTGAACTTCTTTTTGTAAATCTTGAAACAGATAGATTCAGAATAAAAACAGGTAAGTACTCAGGTGGCTCAGATCATTTTATATTGTCCGATTCAACTGTTAAGATTCCAACTACTTCGTTGACTCAATGGCCAGATCGTTTTTACCATTCCAGCGAAGATACCACAGATAAATCCTCGGTAGAATCATTTGAATGGATTGGAAAGGGAGTTCTGAACAGCATCATGGATCTCACATATGAAATGCCGCACATCGTAGCTACGAAGATCAGTGCAAATATATTAAAAGAATTCATTGTAGAGTATAATACGTACGAAGAACCGGTGATTCGCGATTGGATGGTAACTCGTGCACGCAGGAAGCTCCGATCGTTGTCAAAGTATGCGGATGTAAAAAGTGTACTTAACATGATAGAAAAGTACTCAAATTTTCGTGATATTCCCGAAAAATCATCCAATTTGCGAAGGATCAAAGGCCCAGTTGCCGATTCCTGGATGAATTCGGAAGACAGGGAATGGTTTTTTAAGTTAACCAGAAAACTTCCAGCATGGAGAGACTACAAAGATGAACTTTTGAACTTCATGGAGATAGGCTTTTCTGTGGAAGACGCTATTAAACTTGCATCGTGCGAATTTGAAATATCGGTAGACGTTTCCGAAGATTCCAGGCGTTACATAAAAAGACTTTCAGAGGAAAGTATCATTAATCTGTGAGAAATGTCCCTTTTTATTCACATCTAAATAAGGAGGTGATCGGATTTTGATAGGAACTGAATTCAAAAAACTATCGAATGTCCCCTTGACTAAAATCGTCGATCTTGTCAATTCCATTTTCAAGGACTACGTGATTCCAATAAAATGGAACATACTTTCTTTTGAACTGGACATGAAAGAAAATTCAATCTCATTGGATGACTCCTACTTGTTGAGAGTTGAAGGGGAAGATGTTGGATTTTGTATCAACGCCCTTCGACCACCTTACGCAAGAATAGACGCTTTCGGCATTAAACGTTCTTACCGGAGAAAAGGGTTTGGTGATGCTTTGCTCAACTACTCACTTGATTCTTTAAAGTGGAATGGAGTAAAGGAAATTTCTTTAGAAGTGGCAGAGCACGATGATGCCGCGATCTTTTACGAAAAGAACGGCTTCAGGATTGAAAGAGCTCTGATCTCTTATTATGTGGATAAAAAAATCGACGCAGAGCCTTTAAACTTCGAAGAAGCCGCCATCGACGAAATTTACAACGAAGCGGTTATCAATCAAAAAGAAAAACTGCGTTTTCCCAATTGGCAAAGAGAACCACTGACCTTAAAACTTTCTGAAGGCAGATACAATAAAAACTTTCTCAAAAAGGGAAATAAAGAAATAGGTTATGTCGTGTGGGGAACCAATCCGGAAGGTGCGTACATAATAGACGCAGCTCCAAAAGATTTTAAGGATTACAACAGTTTTTTCAAAAGCTTAATAGCTTCCATACAAAATTCATTATCGATCGAAAAGACAATCGTAATGAATGTTCCTGAAAATGATTCTCTGAATAAAGCGGCAATTGCCGCTGGAATGAAACCTTTCTTCAAACAGTGGGAGATGTTAAGGGTCTGAGAATACCTGAATTTCGTTCACCGACAAAATTTGAGGTCAAACACACGCATGCTTCCGTAGTTCTTGGGAGTTGTTCTCTTACGAAAAGCACGAGAACCGTTGTTGAACTTGGGTGTGGTAATGGGGTGGTACTCGTCTTGATCGCACTCTTAAACCTCACTGTGGAGAAACTGATCGGTGTGGATATAAATCCTAAAGCTTGTGAAGTTGCACGTGAATTTGTGCGAATCAATTCCCTGGAAGACCGTATAGAAATCATCAACATGGACATCAAAGATCTTTGCAATCAACTGAGTTGTGGCTTTGCCGATCTTGTGGTCTTCAACCCACCATTTCATATTTCTGGGAAAGTCAGTAAAGAAAAGAAGAGATTTTTAGAGAGAAATAACGATGTCTTTGAAGATTTTGTGATTGCAGCCCGTAATATTTTGAATAACAGGCGGAGATTTTGTTTTGTTACATCTCCCAATAACGTTTTGGTGTATTCTAAGATTCTCATGAACAACAAAATGATTCCTAAATCTCTAACTCCCGTTTACGGTAAAAAAGGCGCGGAATCTAAGCTGATTTTAGTAGAAGGAATTAAAAATGGAAAATCGCAAGGGTTCAAGGTGAAAAAGCCAATATTTTTGAATGAGCTCGAGACATCCATATCGCCAAAAATCAGTAAATAAATATGTAAAGAAAGACAATTTTCCGCCGTTGTGGTTCCTTTTAGTGATGATTGTAGGACATGTTTTAATGATTCTCGTTCAAATAAAATAGAACAAATCGGTACGCTGAAATAAAAATCAAAAAAGTTCACTCTAAGAAGAACAAAAAGGGCAAATTGTGGAATTTTTTAAAAAGAGGAGTTAAACATGGATAAAGAAATATTTTTAAAAGCTGCGAAAGAATTTGGGACACCCTTGTATCTTTACGATTTAAGGGTAATCAAAAAAAGATTAGAAATGGTAGAGAGAACACTTAAAAATGTCGAACACAAGATTTTCTTTGCTTTCAAATCGAATTCCAATCCCCATCTGTTGGAGTTCGTAAAATCACTTGGATTTGGAGCAGACGTCGTTTCTATGAATGAGTACAAAATGGCAAAGTTAGTTGGTTTTTCTCCTTCGAATATTGTCGTCAACGGAAATGGAAAGATAACCGATGAGCTAAAGGTTTACGCCCGGGATGGAGTTGGGTGCGTAAATGTGGATTCGTCAGAAGAAATTCAAAGGTTTCCTGATCTTTCAGCACGAATTGCAATTCGAATAAATCCAGATGTTGACGCTAAAACTCATCCTTATATATCCACAGGGCTTAAGAAAAATAAATTTGGCGTGAATATGGAAAGCGCATCCGCAATTATTCGTTCTTTGCCTTCAAATCTCAAGCTCGTTGGCATTCACTCTCATATAGGCTCACAGATAACGGATATTTCCACTTTCGTCGACGCGTTCAAATCTTTGAAATCCTTTATCGATAAAGAATCTTTAAAACTCGAATTCGTCAACATAGGTGGAGGATGGGGAATAGATTACTCGCACAAAGGTGAAGGCTTGAACCTTCAAGATTATCAAGAGAAAGTTGTCCCCATATTGAAAAGTTTTGGAGTACCGATACATCTTGAACTTGGAAGATTTATCGTTGGACCAGCTGGTTATCTCGTTACCCGTGTGTTAGAACTGAAACGAACGACTTCAAAAAATTTTGTGATCGTTGATACATCCATGTCAGATCTTATAAGACCTTCTTTGTATGGTGCCCATCATCACATAGAATTTTTTCCCGATGGCTCGGAGGAAATCGTTGCCGACGTAGTTGGCCGTGTGTGTGAAACTGGAGATACGCTTGGTAAAAATAGAAAGATCTTTAAACCAGAGATTGGTGATCTTGGCGTGATCTACAATGTTGGAGCTTATGGATATGCAATGTCTTCAAACTACAACCTCTCATTAAGACCTGCAGAAGTCGCCTTCGATGGAAGAAATCTGAAGTTGATAAGACGCAGAGAAACTCTTGAAGATATCGTTAAACTCTGTGACTTTTCCAAAAACTCAAAACAATAGCACATTGATAAGTCTTTGCCTTTGCGTCATTCAAAATGTCGGTTTAGAATTCCGAAGCTGAAACTTCATAGCATTTAGACTTATCTTAAAAACCGTGATTTTTTAAATAATCGTGAAGTCTTTCATCAAGTGTTCCATCGGGAAGCATCCAATCTTCGTGATATTTTCCATTTTCTTCCATACGGTAGCGAATGCAACTTCTCCAGTTACCTTTACAGTATTGTTTGATCCATTTTTCATCCAAAAGACCTTTTTCGTAGAACATCTTCATCGGACAAACTTCATACCATTTGCAGGTCTGTGTTTCATTCATTTTCTTTTCCCCCGCTTACAATGGTTTTTGTAATTTGCTTCAATGATATCACATTCAATTTCATTTTCGATTGCTCGATCACTCATGTCTTTTTCAAAACTGTAAAGAATCTGATCCAGAGTTTCATATTTCATCTGAAGAGCGAATTCATCCGTTACTCCTGATACAAGATCCGAATTGGGGGCTTTATTTATTATTTTCATTGGAATCCTGATATATCTAGCCAACTCCTTTACTTGCGTTTTGTAAAGAGTTCCTGGAACAAGAGGAAAATAAAAGCAAGACAGATCTCTCGACAGACAGAGGTAACTTTGGCTCCTGCAAAAATTCTTCTTTTTAAGAGCCATTGTAGGTGACAAAGGAAGTTTCGGTTTCCCAAACGATCACCTCATACAAATGATGATTTGGAGCCTTCAACGGTTCTTCTATTTTGTTCCATATCCACAAAGCTATATTTTCAGCCGAGGGTTGCTCTATCGTTTCATTAATGTAAGAATGATCCAATTTCGATACGACGAGTTCATTCACAATCTTTTTCAATTCTGCAAAATCGAAGACAATTCCTTCTTTATCAGGCCTTCCCTCAAGCGTGACCCTCAATTTATAAGTATGACCATGAAGCTTTTCGCATTTGCCATGATAGTGAATAAGATTATGTGCAGCATCGAATTTAAACTCTTTTGATATCAACATCATCGCTTTTTCACCTTCTTTCAATCTTTCGTGATATTCTAATCTATCATCGTTGAGTGTGAATTTCAAACGTTCTAACTCCTAATGTGCGTGAAGATTAAGGACTTAACCCTGAAGACATAATGAAAATGT
>CAJXLN010000012.1 GCA_913056255.1 uncultured Thermotogae bacterium
ATAGAGAATTACTCTGCAATCTTGCCCTTCCGGTAATTCTTGCCAATCTAAATGCTCTCCAATCTCAGCTTCTATTTTCTCTTGTCCATTTTTAAGCAGCGCAAAAGCTTTTTTTGCGGTTTCTCCTCTCATATAAAGTTCGCATCCTATTCTGTTGTTTTGTGTGTTTGCTGTTAGAGAGATATTAAATTTGGATCTACCTACTGCAATAGAATACCAATGTTGTGCCCTTGGTTTGCGTAATTTTAAGAAAGTATTGTTCTCATTCATATAGTCTTTTAATTCACGCCAGAATTCTTGCTGTAATAATTTTGTTTCAGTTAGCCTAGTTAATCTAGGAGACTCTTTTATTGATTTGGCCCATTCATTTGGACTACATACTACATTGAATTTTGGAGCTGGCATAGAATCATTTATTTTCCATAATTCAATTTCCAATGCAAAAAATGCGATTTCCTCATTTGTAATCTCATTTAGCCAATCTATAGCTTTTCTGTGCTCATCTGTAATCAACCTGCAAATCCATACAATTATGTCTGCCCCTAAACCTGAAGCATAAGTAATTATCTTTCCCAAATGGTCATGATTTGTTCTTTCTAATTGATTTTCAATGATTATCGTCTTATTACTGTTAATATCTTTTGCCACCAAATCCGCCTTAAAGTTCCCAACGTTAACCTCAGTATCTTCCAATTCTATTTCTAAACCAAGTGTTTCACCTAATAATTCCAAATTGTTTTCTTTTGCCAACCAAGGAGTAAAATCTCTTGCTTCATCTTTCCAGAAATCTCTTAGATCTACCTTTTCTAATTTGCCAAGATGACTATTCATTTTCACTCCTCCTTAAAGGCGCATTTCATATAACGTTCTGCGGATAAAAGAAGTTACCCAAGGTAATTTGAGAAAATCTTTGATTTCCCTTTCATCCGCTATATTTATACCTATTTCTTGTGTTGCCTTTTTTTTAAGATGTTCCTTGAATAATTTCCCATGATTGTATTTTGCATTGTCCATTACAAGAAACAACTCGTGTTTTCCTGTAATCATCTTTCCATCTTTAAAATTCTGTTCTACGATAGTATTTGCCTTAATCAATTTCTCTTCGCCTTTTTTGATTCATCCATGCCTAATAATTTGTATTTTTTGGTAACTTCATGTATCATCCCGTCAGATATCATTAGCACATCTTTTATCGTTGTCCAATCATATCTTTTCCTCAAAGAATCAAACAGTGAATTCTTGTTCGAACTTTACCAACATTCTTGGAGCTTTTACAGGCATCTATTAACTTTTTAAGTTTTTTCAGGCATCCTTAGATTTCTTATCATCATATTCTTACTTTATCACAAATTCAATCTTAAATATATATACGACTTCAAACGCGGATGGAACGTTCAACTTTCCGTGGCCTTCGATGGGTCACTTTAAGAAGACGAGTCCCGAAGGGCCCGTCCGAAGTTATTCCGAAAATCAGGGTTTGAACTCTTTCATCGCCTCGTCAACGCTCTTGCCTTCGACTGTTATGGCGTAAATCGCGTTGCACATCTCGATTGCTTCTTTGAGCGATTTCTGGTGGATGTTCCTTCCGGTTGCGTTTCCAGATGCGCCGCTTATGAAGATCTGATCGCGGAGCCTTTGCAGGAAGGATTTCACGTCCACGCTCGGCCCTCCGGAACAGACGACCTTCGTCCTTCCAGCGGCCTTTATCGCCTCTTTAAAGAGATCGGCGGCGCTATGCCCGTCTTGGGGTTCGGGGAAGTTCACCTTGACGAAATCAGTCCCGAGAGTCGCCGCGATTCCGGTAACGCCGGCTATGAGGTGCGGTTCGAGCTCGTCTTCTACCGCCGCGCCTCTCGGATAGGCCCACAGAACGGTGACGAGCCCGTGCTCGTGCGCTTTGTAGACTACCTGGGCCGCCTGCCTGAAGATGTCACGTTCGTACTCGCTTCCTGGGTATATCGTGTACCCTACGCCAAGTATCCTGAGGCCGGTTTCCTCTTTGAACCTCACGATCTGTTCGACGTCAATCCACTGGTTGCTGAAAGGATCCATCTG
Organism: uncultured Thermotogae bacterium; assembly: GCA_913056255.1. Taxonomy (GTDB): domain Bacteria; phylum Thermotogota; class Thermotogae; order Mesoaciditogales; family Mesoaciditogaceae; genus WFSH01. Next base: position 2,056 of record CAJXLN010000012.1, read on the forward strand.
ATCGGTTTTGACAAGGTTAGTTTTCGAGTTCAGTTTTACCAGGTACGGGACGTCCCTGTAATCCATGCCGTACCGGGAAATAAGGCCGAGCTGCGTGGCAAAAACGCCTATCTTCGCTCCGGCCGCTATCCTGAAAAGGTGCTCGGGGTCGGCGTCGTCTTCGGATATGCCCTTTCCGTAGAAATCCTTGTTGAGATGTTCAACCTTCTGATCTCCGGCAAAGAGCATGAGTCTTCCGCTGTTCCTGGTCATCTCCGTATAGTTGCGGACGTACTCGTCGCGCTTCGATCTCGGAACGTCAAGCGGTACTTTGATCTCTTTTCCTTTCATGGGAGTTCCTCCTTCCGACTTGCTGGATAAATTCGTTCTTAAGCTGCTGGCGCAAGCAAAAGATAAACCGCGGTCAAACCCTTATCGGCCGTGCCTGCGACGGTCAACCGATATCATTCTATCACCTTTTCGAGGGCGTGCCAGGCCAGGGTGGCACACTTTACCCTGAGTGGATATTTTGACACTCCTTGAAAAACGCGGGCGTCTTTTAACTCTGAAGACGGAGCTTTACCGGTTCGAGCCATCTCTACGAATTTTTCATAAAGTTCTTCGGCTTTTTCTTTTGAAATTCCTTTTACCAATTCGGTCATTATCGACGCCGAAGCGGTACTTATAGCACAACCTCGCCCGTAAAACGCAATGTCTTGTATCCTATCTCCATCGAATTTGACCTGAAGAAATATTTCATCTCCACACGATGAATTTGTGAGTTTAACCTCTTTATCTTTGTTTTCAAGTTCACCGTAATTTCTTGGATTTTTCTGGTGGTCTATTATGACTTCTGCATAAAGTTCTGAAGGATCCATCACGAGAACCTCTCTTTCACATCTTTTATTGCATCAACAAGGATATCAATATCTTCTTTCTTGTTGTATACGTAAAAACTGGCACGGGACGTGTAGAATATTCCAAGATGTTTCATGAGGGGTTGAGCACAATGGTGGCCGCTCCTTATTGCGACTCCGTGAGCATCCAGGATCGTCGCCACATCGTGTGGATGGACACCTTTAATGTTGAAGGAAAGCACGCCAATGCGTTTTTCGAAATCACGTGTACCATATAAAGTCAAGCCTTCAATTTTATCGAGTTTTTTGTACGCGTACTCCAAAAGAGTTCGATCGCTGTCAAGAATGCAGACCATACCAAGTTTTTCAAGATACTCAATGGCGGTTGCCAATCCCACCGCTCCTGCCACATTTGGAGTTCCGGCTTCGTATTCTTCGGGTGGATGAGCGAAAACTGTAAAATTGTCTTCGACATTATCTATCATGCCTCCTCCTGTGAAAAAAGGCCTCATTTCATTTACTCTTCTTTTAGAGATATACAGACCACCGATGCCCATCGGACCAAGCATTTTGTGACCGGAGAAAGCAAGAAAATCCATCCCGATTTCCTTTACATCCGTTGAAATATGAGGTATAGACTGGGCACCATCAATGACGGTAACCGCTCCTTTGGAACGAGCAATTTCGATCATTTCGCGCACAGGATGTATCACTCCAAATGTATTTGTGACATGGGCAAAGGCAACTATTTTAGTGCGCGAGGTGACAGCTTTTCTGAATACATCCAGATCAACAGTTCCATCAGGTTTGACATCAACTATCTTGAAATCAGCTCCACACTTCCTGGCGAGTTGTTGCCATGGAATGAAATTGCTGTGGTGTTCACTCACCAACACTACGATTTCATCACTCGGATGAACATTTTCTTCTCCCCAGCCATATGCAATCGCGTTTATCGATTCAGTTGTCCCAGATGTGAATATCAATTCTTCTGGTTTTGCTCCTATGAACCTCGCGACAGTTTCCCTTGCTTTTGCATATTCGGATGTGGCAATAGCTCCAAGCTTGTGAGCTCCACGCGAAACGTTGGCGTTTTCGGATTCGTAAAAATGCGTGATCCTTTCGATCACGGATTTTGGCTTTTGAGTTGTTGCTGCACTATCAAGATAAACCAGCCTACGTCCATCTTCGAAAACCGTGGATAAAATCGGGAAATCTTTTTCAACATCAGATTCTGGACGACAAGCCATATTCAACATCTCTTTTTACTGATTTCACTGGAATAGCATCTACGATTGGCCTAAACATGCCTTCTATTATGAGCCTTACCGCCATTCGTTTGTCAAGACCCCTTGACATCATGTAATAAAGCTTTTCTTCATCCAGTTTTCCGATCGATGCCGCGTGTCGAGCATTTACCATGTTGTTTTTGACATCCAAACTTGGTATTGCATCTACTCGTGCTTTCGATGAGAGATTGAGTGTGTATCCCTCTTCTTCTGATCTTACATCGTACGATTCGTGAGGAATATCTATGTTACCTCTGAATACCACGTAAGCGCTGTCGTCAACCACGCCATTTCCCTTTAATTGCCCAATGGTCTTTGGAGCGTTATGGATGAGTTTGTATTCAAGATCGGCACGTTCTTGTGCTATTTCAAAATAAGCAGATGTGAGTTTTACCTTCGCCTCAGGCTCAATAAGCTTGAATTCATGATTTGATGCTATCCTTTCAGCTCCGAGAATAATATCGTATACCTCCACTTTGGCACCCCTTTTGACTATGTACGAATTTGAGTCTACAGATAGAGAAGTATCAGGTGCTATCAACACGTTGAAAAACTTCAATTTAGCCCCTTCTTCGACGATGAATTTTGTCGTGGAAACTCTGAGATTTCCCTTTCCAGAGACTTCTCGTGTTATAGTAGCTTCGGATCCGCTCCTGACAACGACTATCGAATTGTCTATCACCGTGGGGTTACTATCGAGATCGTAATGGGCAAACACGTTGCCATGTCCTTTTATTTCAGAAAAGAAACCTGCGTTGAAGAATGCTTGAGACATAAGCGTGAATTTCGGATGTGCACCCCTGAATTCAACGCTTGAAAACTCTCCGATGAGATTTTTCTCCACCGCTTCATCGAACGTTTTGAGAATTTTCGCATCTCCACTTAAGAATGTCCCTTCGTATGGCTTCAACTTTTCAAGTGATATTTGTGACAATTTCAAGCGTTTCCATTTTGGAAATCCAGTTTCTATGTACTCTTGTGCAAAGGGTTTTCGCCATTTAAAATTTCCAAGTTTTTTTGCATCATCTACTTTGTAATCAGAAGGTGTATAAAATTCCGGTGTTACATGTTTAACCATTACCATTTCCATGATCATCACCCCAAATTAGATTTGAAATTCATACTCACAAGTCTGTTAAATTCTATCGCGTATTCCAAAGGAAGCTGCTTGACAACCGGAGCCATGAATCCTCGTACTATCAGGGCTTTCGCATCATCTTCACTTAATCCACGACTCATGAGATAGTAGATCTGCTCTTCTTTTATTCTTCCAATGCGGGCCTCGTGTCCTATGTCGGCTTCGTTATTCATGATCTCCATTATTGGAAGCGTGCCAGAAGTGGATTTATCATCCATCATTAAGGCAGAGCATTCAACGCTTGATTTCACATGATGGGCGAGCTTTGATACTCTCAAAAGCCCTCTGTAAAAGGCATACCCTCCATCTGAGCTTATGCTTCTTGCATCTACTTTTGAAGAGGTGTAAGGGGCCAGATGAATTACCTTTGAACCTGTGTCTAAGTGCTGACCGTTGCCCGCATATGTGATGTTCATATGCTCTGCACGTGCACCTTTGCCATTCAGAATACTGGCAGGATAAAGCATCGTTTTGGCCGAACCTATGGAACCAGAAACCCAAATCATCGTGGCGTCTTTGCCAACTATTGCACGTTTTGTATTCAGATTGTAAGTGTTCTTCGACCAATTTTGAATTGTACTGTAACGCATCGTGGCCCCTTCTTCGACGTATATTTCGACCATTCCACTGTGAAGATTTGATACGCTGTATTTTGGAGCAGAACATCCTTCTATAAAGTGGAGCTTTGCACCTTTATTAACGATTATAAGTGTGTGCTCAAACTGTCCTATTCCTGGGGATGCCATCATGAAATACGCCTGCAAAGGCATGGGAACTTCCACATTTTCCGGAACGTAAACAAAAGATCCTCCGCTCCAAACGGCACCATGAAGAGCGGCAAATTTGTGATCGTTTGGAGGCACGGCGTGCATGAAATATTTTTTGACGATTTCCGGGTATTCTCTGACAGCACTCTCCATATCTAAAAATATAACTCCCAGTTTTGAAAGCTGTTTCTTTATATTCTGATAAACCACTTCTGAGTCGTACTGCGCTCCAACACCGGCGAATACTTTTCTCTCAGCCTCCGGAATTCCAAGTTTTTCAAAAGTGTCTTTTATCTCTTCTGGAACTTCGTCCCATGACGCTGACTTCTTTGCATCTGGTTTCAAATACGGAATAATCCCATTTATATCAAAATCTGAGATGTCCACTCCAAAGTTTGGATTTGGCCTCTTCAAGAAAAATTCAAGTGATTTGAGCCTGAGCTCTTTCATCCAATCTGGTTCATCTTTACTCAAAGATATTTCCTCAATAAGCCTTTTGTTAAAACCAGGAGCACTTCTCACGATGTAATTGACTTTTTCAAATGTTTTCGTATTTTTGCTCATGATTTCGCCTCCTCACATCGCAAATGATTCGTATCCTTCAATTTCGAGTTCCTTCGCCATCTCAGGACCACCGGTTTTCACGATTTTACCGTCGATGAAAACATGGACGAAATGAGGCGTGACGTAATCAAGAATTCTTTGATAGTGAGTGATCAACAACACTCCTATATCTGGTCCTATGACGTTGTTTATACCTTTAGCCACGATTCTCAAAGCATCTATGTCAAGTCCAGAGTCTGTTTCATCCAAAACAGCGAGTTTGGGCTTGAGTACATTTAATTGTAAAATCTCAGATTTTTTCCGTTCTCCACCAGAAAATCCAACATTTATATTTCTGTCCAAAAAGGATCTGTCTATTTTCAACTGATCCGCCATTTTAATAAGCATGTCTCCAAAATCGAACATGCTCATCTTTTCATCTGGATAAATGGTATCGTATGCGAGCTTCAAAAAATTTCTAACAGTCACGCCAGGTATTTCTTCAGGATATTGGAACGATTGAAATATTCCCAACCGTGCTCTTTCATTTACCGGCATGCCAATCACATTTTTTCCATTGAACAATATTTCCCCGTCCGTGATCTCGTACTTCGGATTTCCCATTATTAAATTGGCAAGAGTCGTTTTTCCAGATCCATTTGGCCCCATAATTGCGTGAACCTCACCGTAATCGATCTTGATGTTCAATCCTTTTATAACTTCTTTATCATTCACCTTCGCATGAAGATTTGAAATATTTAGCAGCGACATTTAAAACACCTCCATTAAAGTGTACTTTTTTAGTCCAGTTTCATTCTACACCTTTTTTGCTTAAAATCCAAGTGTTCGAATTACAAAGGATTTTTTATTCCACTTTCTCGAAGTCGCGGCTATCGCGATGTGAGCTGAAAGATGGATAAAAGAGCGATTCGGTCTTGATAAGGCTTCGAAAAAATTTCCTCTTCACTTGAAAAGCGAAAAAAGATTTAGATTTCAAAGTGTCAACACCAACCAAAAAGTAGAGAAAACACCGGTCAAAAACACATGAGATCTCCTAAACGTTTCATCTTGAGAGTGATATAATTATTTGATAATCCGAAAGGAGTGTTGAGATTGCTCTTCAAGAGAAGTGTTGAGGAATTGATAGATGATGTGAAAATTGGGAAATTGGATGAAGATACGGTTGTTTCGTACTTCAAAGAGCGTTCTGCTCGACTTGATCCGAAACTGCGAGTTTACATATCAACTTGCACGATTAAAGGAAAGAAGGGACCGCTTCGTGGAATACCCTTTGCCGTAAAAGACAACATGCAACTGAATGATACAAAAACGACGTCCGGATCTAAAATTTTAGAAAACTACGGCTCGGCTTTCACAGCCACAGCTGTGAAGAAGTTGTTGAATAACGGTGGAACGGTCATTGGAAAGACGAATTTGGATGAATTTGCGATGGGCTCTTCCACTGAATATTCCGCGTTTTTTGCTTCAAAGAATCCATGGGATCTTTCGAGAGTGCCTGGAGGATCGAGCGGAGGTTCGGCTGCTGCCGTTGCATCTGGCATGGTTCCATTTGCCCTTGGTTCTGATACGGGAGGATCCATAAGACAACCGGCATCATTCTGCGGAATAGTGGGATACAAACCGACTTATGGCCTTGTTTCGAGATACGGACTTTCCGCCTTTGCATCTTCGATGGATCAGATCGGACCTTTAACAAAAAATGTCAGGGATGCCGCCCTGATAGGAAATATGATTTTTGGCCACGATTCAAACGACGCCACGACGGTAGACAGAGAGATAAACGTTATGAACGCACTGGAAAATCCAATAGAAGGAATGAAATTCGTACTACCTTTAGAATTTACCAAAGACCTGAGTTCAAATGCCAGACATGTTCTCAATGAGGCGGTCGAAAATCTGAAGAAACTTGGTGCAAAGGTTGAAGAGCGATCTATTCCGTCTTTGAAATACGCCGTTTCCGTTTATTACATAATAGCACCGGCAGAAGCATCTTCTAATCTTTCACGATACGATGGTATCAGGTACGGATTGAGAGTAGAAAAGGATTCTATTGATGAGACATACAATCAAACGAGAGATGAAGGTTTTGGAAAAGAGGTAAAACGTAGGATCATGCTTGGAACGTTCACTCTGTCCGCGACTTATTACGATGCCTATTTTGACAAAGCTCAGCGTGTGCGTGCAAAGATCACAGATGAACTTTTGAAAATACTTCAAACGCACGATGCCATCATAGGACCTACTACACCTAAAACGGCATTTAAGTTTGGAGAGATCTCCAGCCCTCTTGATTATTACCTTCAGGATATTTACACCATACCGGCCAATTTAGCCGGCCTACCGTCTATTAGCGTTCCAATGGGATTCGTTGAAAATCTTCCAATTGGTCTTCAAATAATGGGAAAAAGATTCGATGATTCGAAAATCCTTCAAATTGCCCGTGCTTATGAGAAAGTGCGCGGAGAATTCCCCATGCCAAATGTAGAGAACGGTGGTGAAAAATGATGAGGAGTGTAATTGGTCTCGAAATACATGCACAACTTTCCACAAAAACGAAGGCTTTCTGTTCGTGTAAAAATGAAGTGGATGCTGATCCCAACACGAATATCTGTCCAATATGTACGGGACAACCCGGTGCTCTCCCAGTTTTGAACGATCAAGTAGTCGAGTACGCGATTCGTGGAGCATTGGCTTTGAACTGTGAAGTTCATAAGGTTTCGAGTTTCGACAGAAAAAACTATTTCTACCCAGATCTTCCCAAAGGTTATCAAATAACACAATATTTTCATCCGATAGCGACCAAAGGATACGTAGAACTTAACAGTGGAAAAAGGGTACGAATACGTAGAATACACATAGAAGAAGATGCCGGGAAAATGTTTCACTCCTCTGAAAACATAACCGAATCTGAATCGAGTTTGGTGGACTTGAACAGATGCGGAGTACCACTCATAGAAATCGTGTCTGAACCTGATATGGAAAAGCCTCAAGAAGCCCGTGAGTTTATGGAAAAGCTCAGAGATGTACTCAGGGCTGTTGAAATCAGCACTGGAAATATGGAAGAAGGAGCTCTCAGATGTGATGCTAACGTCTCCGTGGTGGATGACAATGGCCGCTCAAGCTCAAGAGTGGAGGTGAAAAACATAAACTCGTTTAGATTCGTGCAACGTGCCCTAGAATACGAGATAGATCGCATCTCAAAAGCCATGAAATCCGGTAAAAACGTGCCGATGGAGACGCGAGGGTGGGATTCTGCGAGTAAATCCACGGTCTCTATGAGATCCAAAGAGGCAGAGAATGATTACAGATACTTCCCAGAACCTGATCTGCCCATTCTTGTTATAGCAGAAGAAAGAATAGAGAGAATAAAGAATTCTCTTCCAGAATTGCCAGATGAAAAAGCGAAAAGATACGAAGAAAAAATGGGAATTCAGAAAGAAAATGCCAAAATCTTGTCCAAAGACAAAGGGCTATCGAAATATTTTGAAGACGCCACAGAAATCGGAATTTCACCTAAGGATGCTTCGAATTGGATCGTCAACGAAGTTATGTCTCTATTCAATGCGAATTCTGCGGAATTCGATCCGGAAAAAGTACCACTTACTTACTTGAAGAAAATTATAGATTACACGAATTCAACTAAAATATCAAGATTGGCAGCCAAAGAGGTTATTGATGAAGTTTACAAAACAGGAGAAGATCCAGACACTATCGTGAAGAAAAGAAATCTTTTGCAAATGTCAGACGAAGACTCACTCGTACCACTCGTTAGAGAAGCAATAGCCGAAAATCCAAAGGTTGTTGAACAATACAGGAAAGGTAAAGGTTCGGTGGTCGGTTTTTTTGTCGGAGCGGTGATGAAAAAAACAAATGGAAAAGCCGATCCGAAACTTGCCGGAAAATTGGCAAAAAAACTTCTGGACGGTGAAATTGAATGATCAAACCGATTGAGATCGGCAATAAAACTTTTGATTTCTCTCGCATTTACGTCATGGGAGTAATAAACATCACAAAGGATTCCTTTTATCCGGGAAGTCGTACGAATTTGGGAGAAGTTGCAAAGGTAGCAAAAGGTATGGAAGAAGCGGGAGCCGACATTTTAGATGTTGGTGCGGAATCCACAAGACCCGGATCAGAGCCTGTCGATCCAAAGGAAGAGGCTGAAAAAATAAGTTCGGCGCTGAAAGCGATTCGTGAGGTTACAGATCTCCCAATTTCAGTTGATACGTACCGTGCTGAAACTGCCAAAGCGGGAATAATGGCTGGTGCGAACATGATAAACGACATAAGCGGCTTGAAATTCGACTCGGAAATGGCAAAAACGATCGCAAAGCTTAAAGTTCCCGTGATCGTTATGCACATAAAGGGAACACCACGCGATATGCAAAAAAATCCTCACTACGATGATGTTGTATCAGAGGTTAAAAGGGAGTTAGAGAGATCCGTAAAAATAGGTACTGATGCCGGAATAAAAAGAGAAAACATGATAATAGATCCAGGGATAGGATTTGGAAAGAGATTGGAAGACAACCTAAATCTCATAGCTCATTTGGATGAATTCAAGGATTTTGATCTCCCAATACTCATAGGAATTTCCAGAAAATCTATGATAAACATGATCATGCCAATGGATGTTTCAGAAAGATTGGAACCAACAATAGCACTCAACACGATCGCAGCCATTCACGGAGCTAACATCGTGAGGGTTCACGATGTTAGAGAAAACGTCAAAGCCATGAGAATGGTAGATGCCATCATGGAGGTGAAGTGATGAAACATTTGGCGTACATTGCATTTGGTTCGAACATCGGTGATAGGAAGGCCTACATATTATCGTCTATGGATAAGATGCGTGAAAGAGGAATGGAATTCCTTAAAATATCCACAATGTACGAAACAGAGCCGTACGGCGTGACAGATCAACCAAAATTCATGAACTGTGTGGCAACAGTCCGTACGGAATTGTCTCCTATAACACTTATGGAGACTTTACTTGAAGTGGAAAAATCACTTGGAAGAGTACGTGAAAAAAAATGGGGACCTCGCGTGGTGGATCTGGATATCGTATTTTACGATCATAAAATCGTGAGCTTTGCAAATCTAATTATTCCGCATTCAGACATGCAAAACCGCACTTTCGTTCTTGAGCCACTTTATGAGATAGACCCCCATTACGTTCATCCAATGTTGCACAGAACAGTCGCCGAGTTACTAAATGATCTCAAGGAGGCGGCATCAAATTGAGAAAGATCAGATTCGCCCTTGTGCAAAAAGATTTCATTGTTGGTGGAATCTCAGAGAATGTGAATAAAATGATATCCATTTTAAATGAGGTGGAAGAATCATCACCGGATTTCGTTGTATTTCCAGAACTATCTCTGGTCGGTTATCCGCCTGAAGATCTTTTGTTGAAACATACCTTCATAAAGGATAATTTGGAAGGACTCGACAAAGTGATCAAAGCTACCGAGGGAAGAGGCTTCGTCGTTGTTGTGGGTTTTGTAGATATGGTGGATGATATCTACAACTCCGCCGCCGTGATTCAGAATGGTCAACTTTTGGGTGTGTATCACAAGATCCTTCTTCCAAATTACGGAGTTTTTGATGAAAAGAGATATTTTGCCTCTGGAGATAAACCGATGATCTTGAATTTCGGAGGCACTAAGATCGGTATCAGCGTGTGTGAAGACATTTGGGTGCCAGATGGTCCTGTGATAGATGAGGTGGGTTCTGGTGCAATGATACTCGTAAACATTTCATCCTCTCCTTATCATTTGCTCAAGGGGGTGGCACGCGAAGAGATGCTGAAGATCAGGGCATCTGATTCAAGAGCAGCCATAGTTTACGTCAATTCTGTTGGTGGACAGGATGAACTTGTTTTCGATGGCCATAGTCTTGTCGTAGATGAGTCCGGAAAGGTTATAACTCGAGGCCCTGATTTTAAAGAGGCAATTCTAATATCCGACGTAGACATTCCCAACATAGTTAGTGCCAATCTTCATGATCCGAGAAAAAGAGAACACGCAAAGACGAATTTAGACGCGAATTTTGTTGAAGTGAATGCCACGAGTGTCAATCGCGATCCGATAATTCCCACTGTATCGAAAACTCTATCTTTCGAGGAGGAAATATTCAAAGCACTTACCCTCGGGGTTAGGGATTATGTGAAAAAAAATGGATTTTCCAAGGTGGTAATAGGTCTCAGCGGTGGAATGGATTCTTCATTGGTGGCGGTTGTAGCAGTTGAAGCTTTAGGCGCCGAAAATGTCACCGGCGTTTTGATGCCTTCCATATACTCTTCAAGTTCGAGTATCAACGATTCTCAATCATTGGCGAACAATCTCGGAATAAAGACGTATACCATTCCAATATCTGATGTATTCAACGCTTACTCAAGAGCTTTTAAGGAGATTTTCAAGGGCACGAATCCGGATGTTACCGAAGAGAATTTGCAAGCTCGAATACGTGGAAATTACCTTATGGCACTTTCAAATAAATTTGGATGGTTAGTTCTTACCACTGGCAACAAATCTGAAATGAGTGTTGGCTATGCCACACTCTATGGAGATATGGCAGGTGGATTTGCGGTCATAAAAGATCTTTACAAAACGTTGGTTTATAAGGTTGCTCAGTGGTACAATTCATACAAAGCTGAAGAGATAATACCGAACAACGTCTTTGTGAAACCACCTTCCGCCGAATTGAAACCCGATCAGACAGATCAGGATTCTCTTCCTCCTTACGATATTCTGGATAAGATACTCGAATTGTATGTGGAAAAGGATCTCTCTTTTGAAGAGATCGTGGAAAGGGGATTTGAAAAGGAGACGGTAGCGAGAACAATCCAACTCGTTGATCGTAGTGAATACAAGCGACGTCAAGCACCTCCAGGTGTCAAAATCACATCCCGTGCATTTGGGCGTGATCGAAGATTACCAATAACTAATCATTATCGAAGAAGGTAATTGGAATGTTTTTCTTCTGGCCGTTTTGGTACATAGGCTCATATGGAATTGTAGCTTTGATCTGGGATTTAGTAGGGATTGTCTTCTTCGTTCTCTTTTTGTATCTCTTCTTTCGATGGTTCAGATTCAGACCATGGAATTTTCATGACAAATCAAATGAAGCATGCGAGATCTTGAAGAGACGTTATGCGGCAGGTGAGATCACAAGAGAAGAATACGAAGAGATGAAGAAAGATCTCCATTGTAAGTGAAATTTCCAACAATCGTTTTGTAACTCACATTACGAGTGAAGATCACAAGAATTAAAACATCTTCACTTGGTGCTAATCGTACATGTTAATGAGAGACGCTCTTGTCGACGAAAATGTTGTCGAATTCATTGAAGGGGGGTTGTTCTTTTGGCGTACACACTCGGAAATGCAATGATATATACCGGTGACGAATTCATAGAGAAAGGATACGTGACCGTTGAAGATGAAAAGATCACAGATGTTGGACGTATGGATTTCTTTCACAACCGTATGGATAGGGATTTGAACGGTAAGCTTGTAATGCCCGCATGGGTGAATGCACATACACATGTTTATTCCACGTTGGCTACAGGAATGAGTGTTGAATTTCACCCAATGACCTTTACGGAGATACTGAGACAACTGTGGTGGAAGCTGGATAAATCACTTGGAGCAGAAGAGATCGAAATATCTGCCATGGTCGCGGCGGCGAATTTCATCCATAATGGAGTTGCAACGATCTTCGATCATCACTCCAGTCCAAACCACATCAAAGGTTCTCTTGATATTTTGAAGAAAGCGATGGTCGATCTCGCCGGAATGCGAGGAGTATTTTGTTTTGAGACGAGCGACAGAGACGGATTTCAAATGAATGCTTTGGAAGAAAATGCGGATTTTTACGAAAAAAACAAAGATAGTACACACTCTTCTGGCATGATCGGTCTTCACGCTTCTTTTACATTAAGTGACGAAACACTTGAAAGAACTTCAGAAATCTGTGATGGGAAAATTCCCATTCACGTTCACGTTGCCGAAGGTATTGAAGACGAACTCGATTCGATAAACAACCACAACGCGAGAATAATAGAGAGATTCGATCGCTACAATTTACTCATTGAGAATTCTATATACGCTCACTGCATTCACGTAAACGATGAAGAAATTCGACTGATATCCAAAAAGAATGGATTTATAGCGGTAAATCCACAGTCAAACATGAACAATGCCGTCGGAATACCTGATCTTTACAGATTCAAAAAAAATGGTGCAAAAGTTGCGCTTGGAAATGACGGATTTGGTTTTTCGCCGGCTTTCGATCTCAGACTCCTGGCTCTAAGCCAGAAACATTTGAATGAAGATCCGCTTGCTTTCTCTTCGTCCAGCTTAAAAGATACAGTGAATGCATCTTACGAACTTGCCATCAATCATCTTGGCGAGAAGTTTGGAAAGATCAAACCCGGATTTGCCGCCGATCTTTCCGTCATTGACTACGCACCAGCAACTCCTATAACTTTTAAAAACTTTTACGATCATCTATTTTTTGGAATAACGGAAACGCCAATAAATTCGCTTTACATCGCGGGCAAACCGGTAATGATCGATGGTGAGATAAAGACTTTTGACGAGAGAGAGATCAGAAAAACTTCTCGAAGAATAGCTGATAAACTGTGGAAGAAAATGTAGTTATGGGAATGAATGTGGGTGGATTATGGGCACGACATACTCCTCCGCTCCGGTCAAGTGGTGCGAACTGAAAGGTGGATAAACGAGCGATTCGGTCTTGATAAGGCTTCGAAAAAATCTTCATCGCTTGTAAAGCGAGAAAAGATTTGAATCTCAGAATTGACACATAAATTAAGAGCATAGTTTAAAGTCACTCGTCCTGTCGAAGTTGTGGATTCTGCGTCAAACATCTTTGATTAAAATTCAGATTATCATGTGATATAATAATTACGGGTAGTTGAGCCCCTATAGTTCAACGGATAGAACGGTGGATTCCTAATCCACAAATGGAGGTTCGATTCCTCCTAGGGGCACCATCATTTGGGGATAGGGGATTCGCTTTAAAACAGGGAAATCCCATTAAGCACACTTCTTTTTTCAAAAGATATAAGAAATAAAGGGAATCGCACAACGTGCAATCCCCTTCTTCAGTGAAAGATTATAAAGGAGTTATGCTTATGCCTTTTTCTTTGAACTTATGTACTCGTCTATAGCTTGAGCTGCAGCCTTACCAGCTCCCATGGCAAGGATAACAGTCGCTGCGCCGGTAACTATATCGCCACCAGCGTAAACGCCTTCAACAGATGTTTTACCCGTTTTCGGATCTGCTTCGATGTATCCACGTTTATTCAGCTTTAATTCTGGGAATGTGTTCAAAAGCACTTTGTTCGAAGTCTGACCAATCGCTTCTATTACCATATCCGCTTCGATCGTGAATTCGCTACCTTCTATCGGTATTGGTCTACGTCTACCAGAGGCGTCTGGCTCACCGAGTTTCATTTTTATACATTTTACGCCCGTGACATTTCCATTCTCGTCTCCTATGTACTCTATTGGATTGGTAAGCCAATGAAATTCGATTCCTTCTTGCATGGCATGATGATATTCTTCAACTCTTGCAGGCATCTCTTTTTCGCTTCGTCTGTAAACGATCATGGACTTTTCTGCTCCAAGACGAAGGGCCGATCTCGAGGCATCCATGGCAACGTTACCGGCACCGACAACTACGACACGTTTTCCAACCCTTATAGGGGTATCGTACTCTGGAAATTCGTACGAATGCATGAAATTTATGCGCGTCAAAAATTCACTTGCCGAATAGACACCGTTGAGATTTGTACCCGGATTATTCATGAACCTTGGAGTGCCAGCGCCTGTACCGATAAAGATAGCATCGTAATCGTTTCTTAATTCCTCTATTGTCAACGTTTTTCCAACAACAACATTGGTTTCTATGTTAACTCCAAGTTTTCTTATCGAATTTATCTCACGCTCGACTATACTTTTTGGAAGACGAAATTCCGGTATTCCGTACATTAAAACGCCACCGGCTTCATGAAAGGCTTCAAAAACACTGACTTCATAACCTTTTTTTGCAAGATCGGCAGCAACGGTCAAACCAGAAGGACCTGAACCCACAACTGCAACTTTGCCCTTTTTAGAATTTGCTTTTTCTGAAATGGATTCATTCCCGTGGGAAGCATTCCAATCGGCGACAAATCTTTCGAGTTTCCCTATCGCCACTGGTTCATGATCCTTCATGACTCCAACTGTACATACCCCTTCACATTGGCTTTCTTGAGGACAAACACGTCCACAAACTGCCGGAAGGTTGTTGTAACTTTTCAATATCTCGTGGGATTTCTCAAGATTGTTTTCTCTCAGTTGCAATATGAAACCAGGTATATCGATCCCTACAGGGCATCCTGAAACACAAGGATGAGTAGGGCATTGCAAGCAGCGATTTGCTTCAGTTATGGCTTCTTCAAGAGTATAACCCAAAACGACTTCTTTAAAATTGTGAATTCTTTCCTGAGGTTTCTGCTCGGCAATTGGGGTTTTGTTGTTTGGTATTTTCAAAGCCATGATGTCTCACCTACTTCGGATAAGTATTTTTCCAGAGATATCTTTTCTTGATCCTTGTACTGTTTAAGGCGAGCCATGAGTTCATCCCATGAAACGCCGTGTCCATCGAACTCAGGACCATCCACACAGGCAAACTTGATATTTCCATTAACGGTTACTCTACACGCACCACACATACCTGTACCATCTACCATGATAGGATTGAGAGAAACCCATATAGGAATCCCCAAATCTTTAGCCGTTA
Organism: uncultured Thermotogae bacterium; assembly: GCA_913056255.1. GTDB lineage: Bacteria > Thermotogota > Thermotogae > Mesoaciditogales > Mesoaciditogaceae > WFSH01. The sequence continues at coordinate 17,458 of CAJXLN010000012.1, forward strand.
ACGCAGAGAATTTCATCATTATGGTTGGTCCAATAGCCCACGCGTAATCAACGTGATCGCCACGATTCACAACTGCTTTCATTCCATCAGTGACAACACCTTTGATGCCTTCAGAACCATCGTCCGTTGTGATGATCATCTCGTCTGAATATTCGGCACACTCTTTCTTCATAATGACAAGATCAGATGTTCTTCCACCAAGTATCGTTATAACTTTGTTTCCCATCTGCTTGAGTCCCCTGATTATCGGAAAGAGAGCAGCGATGCCGACTCCGCCACCGATCATCAAGACAGTGCCGTGCTTCTTAATCTCACTTGGTGTACCCAAAGGGCCAACCACATCTGAAAAAGAATCACCAACTTTCATCGCTGCCATCTCATAAGTGGTCTTTCCCACAGCTTGAAATATGAGCCTTATTTTGCCATTTTCTCTGTCAAAATCTGCTACTGTTAGAGGTATTCTCTCACCTTTTTTATGTGTTCTTATGACGACGAATTGCCCAGGCTTAACGTGATTTACCACCCTCGGGGCATTAATCCACATGTCGTATTCCTTTGGAGCTATACGCTCCTTTTCAAGGATTTCAAACATTCAAGTTCCTCCTTTATTTCTGTGATGCAAGGTACAAATCCACGCCTTTTGCAGCGCGTAACCCCGCTCCTATTGCACTTATTATATCCTGTCTTCTGTTTGAAAGATCCCCTCCAAAGAATAATCCATCGATATTCGTTCTACCGTAATCGTCAACTGGAACGTGTTTTCCATCAAAGCCTATCTTTTTCTGCATATCTTCTGGCAAGAAATCAAGGTTTGGATGTTGTCCTATAGCGGCGACGACGTAATCTGCTTTGATCTTCATGTGAGGTGATTTATCATTCACGACAGGTCTTGGCCTTCCACCCTTTGGATCTGGAACAAGTGAAGCTATGGCGTATTCAAATTCCTCGGTGCGCTTTTCACCGTAAATTTGAAGTGGAACTCCGGTTTCGACAAATTTCACGCCTTCTTCTTGAGCCTCTTCTATCTCTTCAAGAGCCGCGGGCATATCGACGATCCTCCGTCTGTAAACAACCGTAACATCAGCTCCAAGTCTTACAGATGATCTCGCAACGTCCATGGCCACATTTCCACCACCTACGACCACCACTCGTTTACCTTTAAGTTCAGGAGTTTTCTCTTCGTTAACGAGTTTCATAAAGGTTAACCCCTGCATTACTCCTGGAAGATCTTCTCCTACTATTCTCAACGTCATGGGCTTGGAATTTCCAGTTCCAACAAAGACGGCATCGTAATCTTTCATCAACTTGTCAAACGAGATATCTTTACCTATTTTGACATTTGTCTTCAATTTTATTCCCAGATCGAGGATAGCGTTTATGTCCTTCATGAGTTCTTCCTTTGGAAGTCTGTATTTTGGGATTCCCCACATCATGGCACCACCTGGTTTGTCCTCTGCTTCGTATATCGTCACATCGTAGCCCAAAAGTTTGGCATAATATCCAAATGAAAGTGATGCAGGGCCAGCACCAACTGCAACGAGTTTTTTGCCGTTAGGTTCCATCTTCTTTTCTTCCACGACATCTTGGTACTTAAGCACGTTTTCTGATGAGTACGCCTTCAACCATTTTATCGCGAGTGGTTCGCCTTGAATTCCCACAACGCAAGCTTCTTCACACTGATGAGTACAAACTTCTCCACATATCAACGGAAGGGGATTTCGCTTGTATATCCATGCCAACGATTCCTCTGGATCTCCCTTTGATATGGCCGCTATGTACTGGGGAATATGAAGTTGGTTAGGACAAGCTTCGACACAAGCGCCGCATCCAAGACAACGTGTGGCTTCTTTTTCTGCTTCTTCTTTTGAATACGTGTGAACGAATTTCGCAAAAGACAGTTTTCTTTCAGATGGCGCTTCCTTTCGAGGCTCATTTCGATCGAAGTCTATGACCTTACCGAAAAGATCCCCTTCAGGTCTCAGATACCCAGGATTGTCAGCATGCTTTTGATCCGGTCGCCATATGAAGTCTTTTACGACACTTTCGGGCTCTTCTTCTGGACTTAAAGAGGAGTCTGGGTGGAATGAATGAATGAAATCACGAGACATTTGAAGAGAACTCGTTGGACACACGTCAACACACTGTCCACAGAAACAACATCTTCCGTAATCTATAGTAGGCCTCATCGTGTTGGCAAATTTATTTGCAGGCTCCACGTCATCGTATTCGACCATTTCTATTGCAGAGGCTGGGCAAACACGTGCACAGTTTCCACAGCCTATGCACTTTTCAAGATCATTGGTATGAAATCCCCTGTAATTTGGAGAAATTCCCTTGATTGAAAAAACTTCGAGATCTTCTTTTGGATAGCGCACCGTGTGCGGCTTTTTGAAAAGGTATTTCAAAGCGCTGATAGGAGCCAATCCGTTTTTTTTCGAATTCATAACGATCACCTCACCTGTCAAAATCCGGTGGACAGATGTCCATCATATGTATCCAAACTGGCACGTCTTCTATTCTCATTCCGTTCATTGCCTTTTTGGCGTAGTAAAGGCCACTTGAATATGATGGCCCACGTATGTAGACTCTGTAAGGTTTTACGTCTCCATTCGACACGACGTAGTATCCGAATTCACCCCTTGAAGACTCGACTTTTGAGTAGTAAGAACCAGCAGGAACTCTGAATTCAAACGGATTGGGGATCTTAACTTTATAAGGTCCATCTGGAATTTGATCGATGCACTGTCTCAATATCTTTATAGATTCTTCCAACTCTAAACGCCTTTGGAGTGCTCTCGCGTACGAATCGCCATTACCGGTTATTGGAACTTCAAAATCGAGTTCGTCGTAAACCAAGTAGGGTTGCGTCTTCCTTATATCCCAATTGACACCTGATGCTCTGAGGTTTGGACCTGTGATCCCGTTTTCTATCGCGTCTTCCGCACTCAAATATCCAACCTTTTTCAACCTGTCGCGAATGATCGGATTTCTGAATATCAAATTGTCATATTCTGGAAGCCGAGATTCTAAGTAATCGAGCAAATCGGAAAGCTTTTCGAGCCATCCATCTGGAATATCGTTCTTTACTCCTCCGGGATATTGGTATATGTGGTAAACTCTTCCACCTGTCAGCCATTCAAACAGATCGAGTATGTAGTCACGATCTCCAATAGCCCAATTAGGTGCCGTGTAAAGGCCTGTAGTTCCGCCAACACCTCCAAAACCGAAGAGGAAAGAAGCTATTCTCGCGAGTTCCAAAACCATAACTCGAATGTACTGTGCGTGCTTGGGGACCTCTATTCCTGCGAGATGCTCTATTGCCATACAGTACGCAACTTCGTTCACATCTGGTTCTGGCACGCATATTCTTGGAACAAGTGCGAGATTTTGCGTCCAAAGTCTCCTCTCCATGAGCTTTTCAAATCCACGGTGAAGAAGGCCCGGATCCGGCGTCACGTCAGCAACTTTATGACCTTCCATTTCAAGAACGTACGAGAAGTTTCCAGAGATTCCAGGGTGATTTGGCCCGATGAAGAGCTCGTACCTCTTTCTCTTATTTGTACTCGATACGTTCAGGGGCCTTAATTCCATGACTCTCATCCTCCTTAAATCCAAAGAGTTCTTCGGAAAATTCTTTCGTATCAAAATCCTTTCTCAAAGGCGGTAAGTCCATCCAATTTTCGAGAAAGAACTGTTCAAGATTAGGATTTCCTTCAAATTTTATGCCGAAGAACTCATGTATTTCTCTTTCGTAAACCTGACACAGTCCCCATAGATTCATCATGGTCATCATAGAGGGTTTCTCTCTTGGAATCCTGGTTTTTACGAGTGCCTGAATCGCTTCTCCGTACGATTCGACGTTGTAAACGAGTTCGAATTCCCCATCGTCTATCCAATCCACACACATAAGATGTATGAATGTTTCGAATCCAGAACCTTTCAAATAGGAAAGTGTCTCTGCAACCCTTTCCTTTGGAGTCAAAACTTCAAATTCCCAGTCTCCAAGAGGCCTTGCTTTCAACCCCATGGAATTGAGAGTTTTCACGTACTTAAGCACTCTTAGTCACCTCTTCTGCCTTTCTTAAAACAGGTTCGCTTCGTCCAAAAACATGATCTTGATTGGCCTTATACCATTCGTAATTTTTGGTGTATTTCTCATATCCTTTGGCCTCGCCTTTTTGAACCATTTCCCTCAATTTTATGAAAGAGTCCATGATCGCTTCAGGCCGTGGCATGCAACCTGCTATGTATATATCGACTGGAATGTACTTGTCAAGTCTGTCTATAACGTTGTAGGAATCCCAATAAATCCCACCGTTTATCGTACAGGAACCAAATCCAAGCACCCATTTAGGTGTAGACATCTGATCGTACGTGTAAACGACTCTTTTGAGTGTTTTTATCGAAAGATATCCGGTGATCAAGAGAATATCTGCTTGTCTCGGCGTTGCCATGGGTATTATTCCAAACCTCTCCATGTCCCATCTCGATGTCATTACTGGTGGCAATTCTATTGCACCGCATCCAGTACAATAGTGAAGCATCCACATGGATCTGCCTCTGAAGTAATTTACCAATTCACTCCACTGTGATTGTGACATTCAAACACGCCTCCTTAAAGCACAACTATGAGCGCTTGAACCACGCCCAACAGAAGTGGAAATTTCCACATAAAACTCACACCTTCTTCTATTCTGAAGCGAGGCATAATCGCGTTAATCATAAGTGCTGCAAAGTAAAGCACGAACTGCTTTGCTATGAATATCCAAATATTCGATGCCCCTCCAAGAAAGAGATCCACCATTATTCCCGTCTCGATGAAAAGCCCGATTGAGTGTTGAAGCATTCCAAAACCAAGATACTTTCCACCCATTTCAACCATTGGTCCGGATGCAATTTCAGATGGCGCTATGGTCATGTCGAATGGCTTCTCTCCAAGCATTCCTTGAAGTGCTATTTCTGCGGCTACGAATCCAAAAGGTAATCTGACCAAATTCCAATTCAAAAATCCACCACTTTGAGCGGCTACTATATTCGCTAAAGATCCTGTGCGAGAGAAAATATAAACAGAGAATATCACAGCCGCAAATGGAACTTCGTAACCCATCATCATCGTCAGGGCTCTCGCAATGCCTATAGTAGCGTTAGGATTTCCGGATGACGAAACTCCCATTGCCATTCCAAGATAAGCCATTGTCATCAAATAGATGATCATTATGAGACTTGAGTTGTGTGGAAAGATGTTGATCTGGCCCATTGGTAGGAAAACCACGGCAGCCAACAGAGCTGAAAATCCTGCAATAAGCCCTAAATCAAATGCGAAGCCATGACTTATCGATCTTTTGGAAAGGAGTTTGAATATGTCGAAGAAATTTTGGATGGGCGGTGGACCGTATCTACGCTGGATCCGCGCCGTGATCTTTCTTCCTATTCCAATAAATAAGAGTCCAACGGCGATGGAAAGTGCTCCAACGCCAATTCCTTGAATAAGCTTTAAAAGAATAGTCATGCCATCCACCCCGCAATCACGAATATGATCAAACCAACTATGGCAAAGAAGGCATACATTTGTGCATTGCCAACGAATATCTCCTTGATCGCCGATCCTATGGTTTTAGTCCAATCGCCAGTTCCTCTGAAAAAGCCATCTATTTTTATCCTGAAAAATGGTGCAAAGAGCTTTTCAACTGGTTGATAGAAGTTCCAGCTGAATTGGTAAGTCTCCGGTGTTAAACCCCAATCTTCCGGGATCTGCCCGGCCGTGTAATTGTTTTCTTGAGAAACGTACTTATGCTTCGCCGAAACAAAGAACAATATAAAACCAAGGGTGAAGCTCACCGCTAACGACCATGATATCAACGGAACGTATATGTTCGAGAACATACCGGTAACATATCCGTTGGCCATAACAGGCAGTGGTTTAAGTCCCATTGACTTAACTATGGCACCGATAGGCTTGAGAATGTAACCCGGTTGGACGCCAAAAAATGTCATGGCAAACATCAGAAAAAATTCTGTGATTTTGCCAACTGCTGATACTTCTTTTACGCGATCGTAATCATGCGAAAGCTGGCCCAGGAAAATCGAATGGAAAGCTTTGAATAGATACATGAACGCTCCGGTGGAGGCTAAAAACAACAATATGGTTGCAAATGGTAAATGTTGCTTGATCATCGCCTGGTAAATCAACCATTTCGAACCAAAACCGTTGAATGGTGGAATTCCAGCTGCCGATGCAATACCCACAAAGAAGGTGAAAAACGTGATTGGCATTTTCTTCCATAATCCACCCATTTCACTGAGCTTTGATGTCCCGCTTCTTGATATGACCGCCAAAAGCGTTATGAATAAAGTACCTTTAAACAAAAGATGATTGAAAGCATGAAATATGCCAGCGGTAATCCCGACTGGTGTGAAAAGCGCTATGGCAGCTACTACGTATCCAAGATTACTCAAAGAGGAATATGCAAAGAGTTTTTTAACATCATCTTGAAAAATAGCCAGTACAGTTCCAAGTACGGCGGTGATAACCCCAATCCACACAAATATGTAATTCGTCCATGGAACTCCACCAAAAGCGGACGGAAATCCTCTTTCCATTAAACTGAGAGGCATGAAAAGCAACATTCCATAAATTCCGTACTTACTCATGACTGCAGAGAGAAATGGAGTAAAGGCATCTGGCGAATATGCGTAAGCAAGTGGCACCCATGTGTGGAATGGGAAAATTCCGGCTTTTATCATGAAAGTCACGAAGAAGAGGGAAACTATTCCAAGTACCCACCATGGATGGATCCCCACTATAGATGAAAGATAAGCTATGTTAGCTGATATTGAGAAGGTTCCGGTAAGTCTCCAAAGTGTGAAAATCCCAAAAAACATCGAATATGAACCTGACACGCTCATTATCATGTAGTACAGAGCAGCATGCCTGGATTTCTCTCTCTCTCTTCCCCCTAAAACCGATACAACGGATGCCCATCCCATCAGTTCCCAGGCGAAGAAAAATCCAACCATGTCGTTGGACATGAAAATCCAATTGTTGGCTGCAAGTATCAAAAGAAGAAGGAATCCCTTCATTCTGGAATGATCGATCAAGGAATAGAAAGTGAGTACAGTCCCAAAAGCAATACTTATATAAAGCATGAATATCGAAAGGTGGCTCACATTCAAGGTCAAATTCAGCGTTGTTCCCAGAAAATTCAGCCCCCACGAATAAGACTGTCCAACATGCACACTGAAGAGTACAAATAACGTAGTAGCAAAGGTCAAAAATGTGATAAGTCTGTCAAGAAATTTGTATCGAACAACTATGGCTGCAACTGCCGATCCGATCAAAGGTAAAGCAACAAGCCAGATGAGATTTGAATTCATGCTATCATCTCCTCATTAATGTGCCACTATCGTCGGTATGACGTTGAGCACGTAACCGGTCATTTTGTGAGTGAACTCTCCAGCCGATTGCATTGAAAAGTTGCCAATGAAGTTAGGATATACACCTATTGCGATAATGGCAACGGCGAGAACGAAGATCGGTATAGCCGGAGATAGACTGACTTTGATTTTAGGCGCTTTCACTTCAGTAGAAGAAAAGATGTACGTAACGATTCTCAAATAATAAAAAGCTTCAACGATCGATGCGAAGAGAACAAGTCCTATGACGAAATCATACCATCCACCTCTTTGAATGGAAGCTCCAACTATCGCGAATTTCGACCAAAAACCTGCGAAAAGTGGGAAACCTAACATGCTGAAAGCTCCAATGGTAAAAGCCAAAGAAAGGAATGGACTTCTTCTCCACAAACCTCTGAAATTTTCAACTTTTTCTCCTAAACCGGCCGCCGCCAAAACTCCAATTATAAGGAAAAGCATACTTTTAGCGATCGAATGGTTTACAAGCTGAAAGATTCCACCGTACACACCGAGTTTACTTCCAATAGAAAACCCCACGGCAACGAGTCCCATCTGCGCCATTGAGGAATACGCAAGCATCTTTTTCACGTTCTTCTGTGAAAGTGCTGAAAGCTCCCCAATGATAACAGTCGTCGTCGCGAGTATGGCTATCACGGTCATCAGATCGAGTTTTCCATAAGTGAAAACGTACGCTCCATCCCTTCCTAAAACAGTCATAGCTATTCTAAAAAGAGCGTAAACACCGGATATAGCAGCTATTCCGCTTAAAGATGCTGATACCCCGCTAACAGCACCAGTGTAGGTGTCTGGCACCCATCCGTTGAACGGGAAGAGTTCAGCTTCAACCGCCAGGCCAGAAATGAGCAAAATTCCGGCAAAAGTTAGAAGACCAGGTGTTGTTTGGTTGATTCTTGCCGCAATTTCTGCGATGTTCAAAGTTCCAAGCTGCGTGTAGATCAACGTCACGCCCAAAAGGTACAAAGTTGAGCCTATAGAACTCACAACCAAAAATTTGAACGCTCCGCCAAGCGCCCTCCTTCTTGGCCCATAAGCGGCAAGCGCATAAGAAGATATTCCCGTTATCTCCATAAATATAAAGAGATTGAAAATGTCTCCCGTGAGCACAATGCCACTTGCACCAGCTGTAAACATCAAAAACAGAACGCTAAAACGGGTAACGTCTCCCAACTTTATTGCCCAAAGATTGTATATGGCTATGAGTAAACCAATTATAGATATGACTGAAACCAAAAATGCCGCTACCGGTCCAATGTAGAGATTTTCCCCGAATGGCGGAACCCAATTCCCCATAACGACCACGGCAGGATATTTGTGCGCGAGGAGTATGTAAAGACTAAACGTTGCATTGAATCCAATAACAAAAAGTGTAACCCATTTCGTCAACTGTTTTGATATCAATCCAAACAACGGTATCGAGAAAGCGAAGAGTAGTGGGACGCCTATAAGCAACGCTGCGTTGTTGAATATGCTCATTCTTCCGCCTCCTTGATCTTTCTAACATCCAGTGTTCCGTACTTTTCAAATATTTTTATGCCTATTGTTAAAGCAAGAGCTGTCGTCCCAAGGCCTATAACTATCGCAGTCAGCACGAGAGATTGAGGAAGCGGATCAGCAGCTATAACCTTTCCGTTAGCCACGAGATGATCGGTTGCCGTGTATATCGGCATCACTGCATTTGGATGCCAGCCTATTGCTACCATAAAAAGATTCGTTCCACTTTCTATGATGTTTAACCCAACTATAATCTTAAAAATGTTCTCCTTGGTTAGAACTATATAAAGACCAACTCCAATCAAAGAGACAGATGCTATAAGATATATCCAATTCTGAAGAAATTCCTGCATTACGACCACTCCTCTTCGGTATCGGTGATCATGGTGTCTACCACTGCCGCCAATTCAGAACCAACCTTCATGCCTACTGCTATGTAAATAAGTGCGATGAAACCTGCACTGTACAGGTCACCGATGATACCAGTTGGTAAGAAGTTGGCGAGAAAAGAATGCACACTGAAAAAACCAATAAGGCCTATAATCACAAATGCTATTCCTGAAAGAGATTCAAAAGCTTTCAAACCCATGTGATTTGGACTGTATCCGCGCCTTCCCAAGAAGAGACCGAGTATCCCGGAAGCTATTACCGCACCACCCGGGAATCCACCACCTGGCGTTAAATGTCCGTGAACGAATATGTAGATTCCGAAGAGCAATATCACTGAAAATGCAATTCTTGTGCCAACATACATTATCAAACTTGGCTCGGTTTTCTTCTTTCTCTCTTTTTTCCTCTTTCCAAATAGAAGCATCATAACGCCACTGACAGCAAGAAATAAGACTGTAACCTCTCCAAGAGTGTCGAAACCACGATAATCCACAACTATCGATGTAACAACATTGGCGGCTCCATCTTCAAGATTGGCAGTTTTCTTAAACTCAATTGGAGTGTAGGCCACATCCGTTCTCAAGGGTTTAACACCCTTTGCGAAGAATTTACCAGAATCGAGTGATTTTGTGGCAGTTCTCACATTTTTCAAAACGTACAGCCTTGAGACTCTACCGTTGACATTTACACCCCATCCTTTGGGCATTTCGGTAAAAGCCAGAAAAAATCCGACTATCAAAACTGCGATGACAGAAAGTGCAAAAATCTTTTTAAAAAGTTCGGGAGTCTCATTCTTCATCTTTAGTCTCCCCCTTTTTCACTCTTTTAAGGGCTATCACGAATATGGCAGTCGAGAGCCCAGCCCCTATAGCAGCTTCAGTGATTGCAACATCTGGCGCCTGCAAGAAAAAAAACAGACCAGAAACTCCCAAGCTGACCAATCCCATGGCGATGATCGAAGAGAGTAACTTCTTAGAAAAGACGGCTATTAAAGAACTTATAATTATCGCGATCACCACGACAGTTGCAACGTATATTATCATTCATCTTCACCCTCTTCATGAATTTCCAGATGTCTTTCGGCACACTCATCTGGATCCGTACCGGGATACAATTTAACCCCAGCCCTGTACGATGCACGTGCCACAGAGTGGCTGGATATTGGATTCGTCATGAGAAGAAATATGGCTATCGCCACAGAAAAGGGGAGCCATCCTTTTGCAAGCAATCCAACTCCAAGAGTGGTTGCAACAACTCCAAGAGTGGTTGATTTCGTGCCCGCCTGAAGCCTATTGAATAAATCTGGAAGTCTGAAAATTCCAAGAGCTCCAAGGAAAAGGAAAAAAACACCTATCGAAACGAGTACAACTCCAAGCCATCCAAGTATCGCATCGAGCATTTCAGAGCCCCCTTTCAAGATAACGAGCTACAGTCAGGACACCAAGGAAAGAGAGAACGGCGTAAACCATGGCAACACTCAAAAGCACAAATTGGAAGAAGAAAAGTGCAAGTATCACCCAAAACCCTGTGGTGATAGTCGTCCAACTATCAAGACCCACCAATCTGTCTGAATTAGTTGGACCTATTACCGCTCTCAACGTGGCGAGTACTGTCGCTACCGAAATTACGATGAACCATACAGCCCATATCGCTGTTGGAATCTCAATTCTCATTTGAACATCGCCTCTAAAATCCTTTCAAATTTGCCAGCAATTTCGTGTGTTGCACCTTTTACATCTTTGGCTTTCACGGTTATCCAGTGAATGTAAAGATAGTCGTCCTCAATGTCAAGGGAAAGTGTACCAGGTGTAAGGGTAATGGAATTTGCCAACCACACACGGGCAACCGGTGATTTCAAATTCGTTTTGATCTTAACGATTCCAGGTTTTATAGGCATTTTAGGGTTTAACACGATAGAGGCCACATGAATGTTGGCTTTGATCATTTCCCAGGTGAAAACGGGCAGGTACCAGAATATCAAAATTCCTATTCTTTTGATGTTCTTGATCCCCGACACACTCAGCTGTTTGTATGAAAGGAGCGCACCTAAAAACGCGATCAACGCTCCAGCTTCCCATTCTTGAAGAGAGAATGGGTACGTCAAAACGATCCACAAAAGGTAATAAATCAGAACCGCATAAAGATAACGACTTGCTTTAGAACTTTCCACCCTTTCCACGTTATCACCCCATTTGATATTTGTGAAAAAGTTCTCATCAAAAAGTGAAAAAACACTCTTCATTCCTTTTGGTATTATACCCCTACCCCTAAGAGGTATGCAAAGTTTTTTATAAGATCGTGCAAATTTAATGTTACCGCGACAATTTTTTGCGTTTCAAAAAATCTTCAAACGAGATTCTCGGCCTGTTGTTCACTACAGATGAATATATATGAAACTTTTCTGTTAATCATCTGTAGTATCATACCGAGGTAACAAGGTAATATAATATATCGCAACGTGGAGGTAGTTCAAATTGGATGTTGAGAAAAACAAAGAACTTAGCCAGTTCAGGTTATCAATGCTGGCAATTCTGGTAGGAATTGTAGCAGGTTTTGGAGCCATAGCGTTCAGAGCCTTGATCGCTATAATCCATAATGGAATGCTTCTTGGAAAATTTTCCATATTTTACGATGCAAACATTCACACACAACCAAGTCCCTGGGGCAAATACGTTATGTTTGTTCCGGTGTTAGGCGCATTGGGTGTGGCATTTTTGGTTAAGAACTTTGCACCAGAAGCAAAAGGACACGGTGTTCCAGAAGTAATGGATTCTGTGTACTACAATAAAGGGAAAATACGACCGATCGTTGCGGCCATTAAGTCAATTGCTTCTGCTTTATCCATAGGCAGCGGTGGTTCCATAGGCCGTGAAGGACCAATAATTCAAATAGGCTCATCTTTTGGTTCCACAGTAGGTCAGCTGATAAGAATGCCCGCGTGGCAGCGCATCACTTTAATAGCGGCAGGAGCAGGAGCGGGCATTGCGGCAACCTTCAATACTCCAATAGGAGGAGTGTTGTTCGCAATTGAATTGATAGTTCCTGAGTTCAGCGTCAGAACTTTCATTCCAATTGCGATATCAACGTCGACTGCTACATTCATAGGACGCATTTTCTTTGGAACTCATCCCTCATTCGTGATACCGGCATTTGCCGTTCCAGAAAATCAGTTAACAAATCCGTATGTGCTGATAACTTACATAGGTTTGGGTTTGATCGTCGGGGTGATAGCAGCTCTTTTCATAAAATCCATATACGCCTTTGAGGATTTTTTTGATAAGATGAAAGGAAATTATTATACACGCCATATGATAGGAATGTTTGCGGAAGGTATCATAATGTACATCCTCTTTACACAATTCGGGCATTATTACATTTCAGGAGTTGGTTACAGTACTGTTCAAGACATCCTGATGGGAGCTTTATCTGTTCCATGGTTTTTGCTTTTACTCGCCGCTCTTAAATTGCTCTCAACATCCTTAACACTTGGTTCTGGAGCATCGGGAGGAATTTTTTCGCCGGCGCTCTTTATGGGGGCAGCTCTGGGCGGAATGTACGGATCGATTTTACATCAACTGTTCCCAACTTTTGTATCTAATCCCCCAGCTTTTGCCGTTGTTGGGATGGCAGGAATGATAAGTGGTGTTACTGGTGCGGCGATCACTGGCATCGTGATGATATTCGAAATGACTCGAAACTACAATGTCATAATTCCAATGATAATAACAGCCGCCATTGCAGATGGAGTTAGAAGGGTTCTTTCGAAAGACAGCATATACACCAAAAAACTCACGCGCCGTGGGCACATCATACCCGAAATTTTCCACATGAATATTCTTTTAGTAAAAAAGGTAAAAGATGTAATGGAAAAACGCGTAGTTTCCGTCCCGAAATCCATGGCAATTGATCAATTCCTAAAAGATTATGCCAGAATCGGCATTTTGAGTTTCATCGTAACCGATGGAAACACGATTGTTGGCGTTGCCACCATGAAATACGTGCTTCGTCAAATCGACAGAACGCTGAAAATGGAAAACGTGATGAGCAGGAAATACGTGATTGTAAAAGAAGATGACATGCTCTTCAACGTGATTGCAAAAATGAGAGGCAAAAGATGTCCAACTGCTCTCGTGACTTTAAATGGGAAGTGCGCATCAGTTTCAGATGTGATAGGTATTGTTACGAAGGAGGAGATAGCTGAAGCTTCAGCAGCACAGGTAGAGATGTTCACAGAATAAACGTTGCACTCACAAACCTTTTGTAGGGATGATACTTACCACAGCTAAAAAATCAGGTGAATATCCATGACAAAATCAAAAACAATAACTGTTATTTTATCCTTTTTATTCTTGAGTGCGTTTGTTTTCGCTACTCCATGGGCTCTCGTGCTTTCCGGTGGAGGTGCGAAAGGGGCATATGAGGCTGGGGCACTTAAAGCAATCGAAGAACTAAAACTCAATGTAAAAGGAGTTTATGGCACATCCGTAGGAGCATTAAACGGGGCTTTTTTTGTTCAAGGGGCAGTTACCGATCTGTACAAAATGTGGCAAAATTTGTCGTTTTCAAATGTTGTCATGCTACCCTCCACAGTTTCAACGAACGTGTCAAATTTCGACGTTGCACACCAATTGTTGAGTGGAAAAGGGTTTAATGTCAAGCCTCTTTATGAACTCATAAAAATGTACATTAATGAAAATAAGATTCGTAAAAGCGGGATAGATTTTGGATTAGTCACATTTGATCTGTCCAATTTTTCTCCCGTGGAGATATACGTATCACAGATACCCAAAGGATCCCTTATTGGTTATCTGATGGCGAGCTCCAATTATCCGCTTTTTCAAAGATGGATCATCGAAGGCAACACTTATATTGATGGTGGTGTTTACAACAATGTGCCAGTAAACATGGCATTATTAAAAGGATTCAAGAAAATTCTGTTGGTAGATGTTTCATATATTCCCATATTTTTGCCTCAGATCCCTCAAGGAACAACTCTAAAGATCGTGAAACCATCCGGGCCTCTTGGAACTGCTATGGATTTCAATCCTAAAAAAGAGAGAGTATGGGAAAAAATGGGATACTTAGATACGATGAAGAGCTTTGGAAAATTCGTTGGGCGAAATTACTACATATATCCATCTACGAAAAACCTTCTCATAGATAAAATGCTCAAAATGAATCACAATGAACTTGAAAAGATCGCCAAACCGATTGGAGCAGATGTTGAAAACTGTACAGCTGATTTTGCAGTTTACGAACGAATCATTCCAAAAATTTTGGAAATGATCCCTTCAAATTCTTTCACTTCGCTAAACCTTTCAATGATGGAATTTGCCGCAAAAAAATTTGGAATAAATCGTCTTGCCGCATATACTCAAGAATCGTTATGTGAAGCAATTTCAAAAGTTACTTTATCTTCCAAAAAAATGCATGGTTTATCTTTGGCTATATGGTTAATCTCTGCGTATAAGGTAAAATAAGACCTTATCCCTAAACAAAAATAGGAGCGGGATTGCCCTTTGGCAATATCTTTCCCGCTTTTACGACTATGCTGGGAGTGCCAGTGGCACTCATCTTTCCAGCAGACTTGTTTGAGGCGGCAGCCGAGAAGCGATAGCTGCGACCGAGAAAGCGAGTCGAACAGGACGTTCGTATGCAGTGTGCCGAGCGATGTGAACTGAAATATGGATAAACGAGCGATTCGTCTTGATAAGGCTTCGAAAAAAATTCCCTTGTGGTAGAGTTAACATACACTTGAGTTAAAGGTATCGTGATTTTTTAAGACTGAATTCTTAGTATGTACGACGATCAAAATGGTAAAATGTTTACTTAGAGGGGGTGTGTTATTGTGAAATTGGATGGCTTTGGCGATATTTTTGGAGTGATAAGAAGAAATCCTGGAGTTATCTTTCCGGCTTTTTTAGGAGTTGCTGTGGCTTTGATTTTCGATGTAATCTCGTTTGAATACTCTGGGATGGTCAAAACTCTGAATTTTAGTTGGATACCATTTTCATTTGAAATTTTCAAATGGAGTGTGGCTTTCACTCTTTCAGGATTGACGGCTTTACTCATGAAAAAGAATACAAAAGAATCACAGGAGTTCTTTTCTAAAAACTTTTTAGATGTCTTTGTATTCTCTGTTTTCATGGCATTTTTTGTCGTTGTGGGATTAGATTTGTACGTCGTACCAGGTTTGTTAATTCTTTTTTTCATGATCTACATACCGAGTGAAATGATTTTAAAACAAGATACGAATTCTTTGAAAAGATTCAAGGGAAACCTGAGCTTCATTTTGGAAGATGCCCACGTTATTCACACACTCGTTGCCCTTCTCTTGATAATTGTTTTTATATTGATTCCATACATTGGCGAATACATAGCGATATTTTTCTACATTCTATGGATTCCGAATATCTACATTTCTGGAAAAAGAGAGAGCGAAGAAGAGGAGATAGAGTGGTGATTGTTGTTGGAAGATTATGAAAAAATGATGCGTGAAATACTTATCCTGATCAGTAAGGAATACGGCTCATCTGACGCTGAACTGGTAAAAAAGGCTTATGAATTTGCCGAAAATGCCCATAAGAGTCAGATGCGTGAAAGTGGTGAAAACTACATTTCTCATCCAGTTAACGTTGCAAAAATCGTTTCGGATCTTGGCATGGATCCACCAACGGTATGTGGAGCGCTGCTTCACGATGTCGTAGAGGATACAAATACAACTATAGAAAAGATAAGAGAAGAATTCGGATCTGAAATTGCCTTGATAGTCAACGGTCTTACTAAAATAGAAGCTTTAGAAAAAGAAGATGTGAAGTTTTCTGAGATCGAAACCATTCGAAAGATGATCTTCGCAATGGCTCAGGATATACGTGTCGTGATAGTCAAACTTGCCGACAGGCTGCATAACATGAGGACTTTAGATGCTTTAAAACCCGAGAAACAGAAAAGAAAGTCTCGCCAAACTTTGGAAATTTACGCTCCGATTGCCAATCGAATCGGGATATACACCATCAAAAGAGAACTCGAAGATCTTTCCTTTAAATATCTCTATCCAAAAGATTACCATGAGATCAAAAAGCTCGTTGACAAGAAAATTCGAGAGAGAAGCCAGGAAATAGAATACTACAGAAAAAAATTGGAGGAATCTCTTAGAGAAAACAGGGTGGAATTCATAGAGATCGATGGCAGGAGCAAGCATTTTTACAGTATATGGAGAAAAATGCACACAAAAAACAAGAAATTCAGCGAGATATACGACTTATTTGCTCTAAGGATTTTGGTTAAAGATGTTTCAAGATGCTACACATCACTTGGAGTGGTGCACAATTTATGGAACCCAATACCGGGGAGATTCAAAGATTATATAGCATCCCCAAAATCAAACGGTTACCAGGCACTTCACACGTCTGTAATGACCAATAAAGGGGATGCCCTGGAAATTCAAATAAGGGACGAGAAAATGCATCATGAAGCCGAGTACGGGATGGCCGCACATTGGAAATACAAAGAAGGCGAAGTGAAAAAGAGCGAATGGATCGGCAGACTCGTCGAATGGCAAAAAGATTACGCCAAAGGTCTTTCTGGATGGCGAGATTTCGCAAAAGAACTCCGGCTTGATGAGGTTTTTGCATTCACTCCAAAGGGAGAGATAAAGCATTTGCCAAAAGGCGCGACGCTCATAGACTTTGCCTATACCATACACACGGATATAGGTAATCATTATGCAGGCGCAATTGTGAACGGCCACATGGTCCCAATGGGATATAAAATCCAAAATGGAGACAGAATACGGATAACGGTCGATAAAAACAGTACTGGACCAAGTCTTGATTGGCTTAAATACGCTCACAGTTCCCGAACGCGAGCAAAGATAAAAAAACAGCTTCGCGAGCGTTTCTCAAAGGATTACATGGCTCGTGGACGTGAAATTCTACGAGAAATAGCGAAAAAACATCATGTTTCAGTTGAAGACATCCTCATTGACAAAAAAATAAAACATTACCTTGATGTGCGTCATATCGAAAGCGAAGAGGAATTTGAAATTCGTTTGGGTGAAGGGGCGATCACATCTGTCCAGATTGAAAAACTCATTGAGAAAGAAAAAAAGCCCAAAGAGGTGCAAGAGCAGCATACACCAGCTAAACCAGAAGGGAAAGAGATATTCGTTGAGGATCTTGATGGAATAGAAGTTCATTTTGCAAAATGCTGCAATCCAATTCCTGGAGATCCCATTGTGGGTATCGTGACACGAAGTCATGGTATAAGCATACACACCGCAGACTGTAGAAATTTGAAAGGAATCGATCGTGAACGAATCGTCAAGGTTTCCTGGGGAATAAAATCCGATGAACTCTTCGAAGCAAATCTGGGAGTGAAAGCTTACGATCGAGAAAGATTTTTGGCAGACGTGATGAACAGAATTCGAGAAAAGCACGTTCAAATCGTTGGTGTGATGTCATACGCCGATGATGTGGGAATAGCACACGCCTCAATACGAGTTAACGTTTCGGGCTTGGAGCAATTGAAAGATCTGATTGAGCATATACGTAAAGAAAAGGGAATTATCGAGGTTCGAAGGGAAAGGGGAGGAATAAGTGAGGGCAGTGGTTCAGCGCGTTACAGGCGCAAGAGTTGAAGTAGAACAAAAAGTAGTCGGTGAAATAGAAAAAGGAATTCTGGTATTTCTTGGTGTGGGGAAAAACGATACTCGCAGCGATCTTCTATGGATAGTGAAAAAGATCCCGAATCTCAGGATATTTGAAGACGAAGATGGAAAGATGAACAGATCTTTGATCGATATCAATGGTAGCATATTAGTTGTTTCTCAATTCACCCTTTACGGCGATTGCAGACGAGGAAGACGTCCTTCTTTTTCAAATGCCGCTTCTCCCGAAGTCGCAAAAAAAATGTACGAGGAATTTTGCTCGCTTCTCTCAAAAAATTACCACAACATCAAAGTTTCTCATGGCATTTTTCAGGCAGACATGAAAGTTTCTCTCATCAACGATGGGCCCGTGACTTTGCTTTTAGACTCTGAGAAGAACTTTTGATACGATCAAATTCTTCACTGAGGTTTATGGCCGGTGAGCTTTATGAATATTTCTTCCAGCGTTGGCGTATAAGTGTTAAATGATTTCACAGGGAGATGTTTCTCAGTGATCGTACGAATGATCTCTTCAAGAGTGTCTGAAGAGGTGTAAGATATTTCCAGCAAATCTGAATTTTTGCTGACTTTTTTCACGTTCTCGAGAACGCCAAAGATCCCTCGCACACTTTCAATTGGCAAATCATATTCCAATTTTAGCGTGATTTTCTTCATCTTGTTGTCAAAATTGGTTTTGAGCTCTTCCAAGGTACTGATGATCAGTATCTTCCCTGATTTCATTATCGCTATTCTGTCCGCTAAATTTTCAACTTCTTTCATCAAGTGAGTGGTGAGAATCACGGTAGTTCCTTTATCGTTTATGCGTTTTATAAGATTTCTCACTATCAATGAAGTTTGTGGATCCAGTGCAAGAGTTGGTTCATCAAAAAGAACGATTTTGGGGTAATGTATGAGAGCACGAATGATGTTTATTCTCTTCTTCATTCCAGAGGAAAATGTATCGATTGTTTTGTTTCTCCAACGCCACATTTCCACCAATTTCAACAACTCTTCTGCTCTCTGCATTGCCAAATTTTTAGGCATGTGATACAGTCCGGCAAAGAAGAGAAGATTCTCTAAGGCTGTGAGTCTTTCGTAGAGAATGACATTCTCAGAAGCCAAACCGATCTGCGCTCTTACAGCCCTTTTCTCATGCGAAAGCTCGTGTCCCATGATACGAATTTCACCGGAATTTGGCAGTATGAGGGTTGCAAGCATTTTAATGGTTGTGGATTTTCCGGCTCCGTTTGGACCTATCAATGCAAAACATTCGCCATTTTTCACGTCAAAAGATATGGAATCAACGGCTGTAACGGACTTAAAACGTTTTGTTAGATTTTTAACCTCTATGGCGTTCAATATTCATCCTCTCCATTTTTTAATCCTAAGAAATCAGTGCTACATGAACATCCATAACATTTGTACCCGTGAAACCGGTAACTATTAAATCATCAAGCCTTTCAAAAAAATGAAAAGAGTCGTTTTCATTCAAGAATTGTCGGTAATCCATTCCCACATTCTGAGCACGTTCCATACTCGTTCCATCTGCAATCGCACCGGCAGCGGAAGAATGTCCGTCTATTCCGTCCGTACCGAAGGATACAAACAAGATCTTCTTCTTTGCTATTATCGGAACGATAGAAAGAGCCATTTCTTGATTCCTGCCACCCATACCGTTCCCTTTAACGGTAACAGTCGTTTCTCCTCCACTTATAACGGCAATTGGAGGAGTGAACTCCGTATGCCTGGACTCGATTTCTTTGTATATGCCTCCAAGAGCTTTTGCAACTTCTCGTGATTCACCTTGAATGGCTGAGCCAAGGTACAGAGTTCTGTAACCTTCATAACTCATAAAATCTCTTGCGGCCGTACAGGCATCTCGGTTCGACGCGACAATCACATGTTCGACAGGCTTTCTGGATTGAATGTTTTCATCACTTTTTATGGCATTTTTAACGGTTAATGAAATTCCAATACCGTATTTTTCAAAGATTTTAAAAGCATCCTCCGGGTGTACGTCCTGATAAAAAGTCGGTCCAGAAGCTATCGTTTTCAGATCGTCTCCAACTACGTCGGACATGACAAAAGAGATCATGGAAGCACGCGTAAAATTGGGAAGTTTTCCCCCTTTCACGAAAGAGAGAGCTTTTCTCACAACATTCAGTTCGTCAATACTTGCACCAGATTCCATGAGAGATTTGGTGATATTCCGCAACGTCTCAAGCTCCACCTTTGGGTACTCGAAAAGTGCAGATCCTCCACCGGATATCATAACGAGCACAAGATCGTCTTCTCTTGCCTTTCTGAGAATTTCAATCGCACGCTCAGCAGCCTCAAGGCTCTTTTCATTTGGAAAAGGATGTCCTCCCTGTATGTACTCGATGGTGGGATTTTTGTTCTCGCTCACATCCTCGTTCGTTACAACGACTCCTCTTTCAATATCAAAAGAGTCAATGGTGGCCTTGGCCATTTTTAAACTTGACTTTCCAAAGGCCACCATGTAAACCTTTCTATAAGGTCTTTTAACGTCTTTGAGTTTCTCAAGCGTCTTCTCGTACGGATCTATTGATTTAAGAACATGAGAAACGAGCCTTTGTACAAGTTCTCGACTTTTATCAACAGAGATCATTACCGCATCCTTATCCTTTTCAAAGGCAGAATTTCAGTATTTCTTTCACGTCTGAGCGTTGAAGTTTTTTGAGTTTTCCAAATGGAGCTCTTGCGGCGGCATTTTCAACTATCTTGTCGATGTCCTCTGCTGAAATATTTACATCGGATAATGAAACTGGAAGTCCTATACTTTTGTACCAATCTTTCAAACGCTCTATACCCATTGTCGCGGCCTTTTCACGATCGGATTCATCGATGCCAAAAACTCTGTTGGCAAATCTTGCGAACTTTTTGACATCTTCTCTGTGAACGTACTTCATCCACGCTGGCATGACTATTGCAAGTCCGGATCCGTGTGCTATGTCGTAAAGCGCACTCAAAGAATGTTCTATCGCGTGGCTTGACCAATCTCCCCCACTTCTTCCAGTACCGTTTATTCCATTGAGTGCAAGTGTCGCGCTCCAAACCAGGTTGGCTCGAGCGTCGTAATCGGTTGGATTTTTCATGAGAATGTTTGTGGAGTCCATGACCGTTCTGACGATCCCTTCCGAAAGCTCATCCAGGATCTGGACATTTTGAGTCCCATCGAAGTAGAGTTCTAAAACGTGTGATATGGCATCGGCGGCTCCGTTCGCAGTTTGAATCGGAGGAAGTGAAAACTGTACAGTTGGATCGAGCACGGAAACTCTTGGATAACTCTTAACAGACCAAAAAGAGTATTTCTGCTTTGTTTCCTCATTGGTGATGACTGCCCCACCGTTCATTTCCGATCCCGTTGCGGATATCGTTAGAACGACGTAAATTGGCAAAGACTCCTCCGCTTTGTACTTACCCCTAAAGGCATCCCAAATATCTCCATCGTAATAAAACCCAGCCGCGATCGTTTTTGAGCTGTCTATCGTGCTCCCACCACCGATGGCAATTATTCCATCCACTTGTTCCTTTCTTGCCAGATTTATGCCCTCGTGAACCTTGCTTAAAACGGGATTGGGTTTAACGTCCGGAAGCTCCACAAATTCGACATTGTAAGATTTCAGAGAATCTACAACCTGATCGTAAACGCCATTTCTTTTTATGCTTCCTCTACCATACACCAACAAAACCTTTTTAGATGTTTTGCTTACCTCTTCACCGAGTGTAGATATCTTTCCTTTGCCAAATACGATCTTCGTTGGATTATGAAAGATGAAATCTTTCATACTGCTCACCTCCTGTAAAATTAGGAATTTCCGTATTCTTCAATCCTTTTGTCCAATTGAGCCATCAGGCTTTCAATGTTCTCACCATCTGACGGATAAGACGCAATGGCGTACTTGATCTCAACATCGTATTTGAATGTCATGATCTTTGAGATGATGGATGTCCATTTTTTTTCGGCATCTGACTTTTTCATTCCCACTAAACAGAGTATGAATTCATCCTCTCCGAATCTACACGCTATATCCGTGATCCTTGAATTCACCGTGATCGCTTTCGCTATGAATTTCAAGAGCGTATCCCCTTCAAGTTGGCCGTGTTTATCGTTGAATCCTTTCAAATTCTTGACGTCCATCATGATCAAGGATATGAAATCATTCTCCCTTTTAGCTCGTGCGATCTCACGAATCGCGAGTTCTTCGAATTCCTGGCGCGTGAACAATCCAGTCAAAGAATCGTATCGCTTGGACAAATCACTTTTTTCTACCAATTCGTGCATGGATATGAAAGATGTCAGATAATGGAACAACATTTTTATCATTTCTCGTAGTCTGTCGTTCATCGTGAATTTATCGAATTTAACAACGAATTTGACCTTTTCCGAATCCGTTTTCAAATCAACACTCATGGTACTGTCAAGTGACCGATCAAAATTGAATTCGTTGATCGTTCCAAGGTATATAGCGATATCTCTGTATTTCATCCCCAATCCATTTATAGTTCTTGAAAAGTCCAGCATTCGCCTGAACGCGATTTTCAAAGCATTTTTGAGATCCTTTCTCTTGGCTCTGACATCGTTGAAGAGCATTGAGAATTCCACGAGTAAATGACTGACCTCGGTGAGTTCTGAATTCATTTCACTCAGCTCTTCAACGAGATTGCTGTACTCTCGAGATCTCTTTTCAGCTTTATCAACAAGCATATTATACCTTTCAACAGTGGGATTTATTTCTTCTCCTGTCAATTCGTATCTTTTAAAATTATCGAGTTCCCTGATGAATCTTGAGAATTCAAAGAGAGAATTGATCTTCTTTCCATAAATCCTGTGAAATAAGCCATAAAAGGTTAGGGAAATCGCGTAGAGCACGAAAAAATATACGAGTTGAATTTTTAAGATCGAAAACAACAACGGAAAGAAAGGTTTCTCCAGGACAAGACTGTATCCACCGAAATTTACCTTTTTCACGTTTACAATAATTCCGTTTTTTACGAATGGATGAAGGGTTTTGTGCGCGATTAGGGCAGAAAAATTATGCCACACTGGAGTTCCCATCAGACTCACTCCAAGCCCTGTGTCATCAACCAGAAAAGCCTTAAAATCTCCAGATTCCTTCAATTTAAATGGAGAGATCTTTGCGATCGCTATGTGATTTCCATCTTTTGTCAGGGAAGCGATCGTGATCAGTGGAAAACCGCCTTTCTCACTCAAAAGTGATATGTACTTTCCTTTTAACGAAACGAATTTGTAGAGATCTGAATATTTGTAACTTGCCCTGGAACCAAGATCTCCATAAGAAGATATGACATTTCCTCTCAAGTCTATCAAAGCAATCGCCTTTATCCGCTTTGTAAGAGAGGAAGAATAAGGCGTAAGGCGAAACGATGAAAGTGTGCTAAAAAGGTTTTCGAAATTGATTGATAAGCCTTTTGTTATCGAACTTTGATAGCTGTTCAGAGCTCTGATATGATCTTCGTAATTCAAATAAGTTTCTGCACATCCCAACAACAAGAAAACCGTTAAAACTATTAACAGCGTAATTTTTGGTTTCATCTTTCTTCTCCAAATGTCCAGACGAGTTTTAAGTTCAAAGGTGATACTTCATAAAAATACACAGGCGAATTCACACTTTTACCTTTAAAAGAGAAAGTTCCCCTTTCTCCAAAGAAAATATGATTTTCGAGATATTTGTGAACTCGATCTGGAGAAACTTTATTTTTGGCGAGATCGTAAGCCACGATCACCGCATCATGGGCCAGGATGGATGGCGACGTAACTTGAAGATCCATATCAGCCATATCGTTCTTGAATGTTGAAGATACGGTGTGCAAATTGACAAATCCGACCGTTATCATTCCATCCGAAACTTCGATATTTCTCATCAAAGTATTCCCTCTAAAACTCCAATCACTTCCTATAAATGGAATCTTCCCAAATTTTGATTCCATTTCTCTCATGACATTCACCGCCTCTTCTGCTGAGGTGATCAGCACGAAGGCATTCGGAGCCTTCTGAATAGAAGAGAGCCTGGATATTGGAAGTATTTTCGTTTCAACATCCTTATCTTTCAGATTTTTAACGATCTCACTTGAAAGATAGTCGACGTATTTTGCATTTGAGTTGCTCTTGACGATCGCAATTGTTTTATAACCTTTATGCTCTATATATGCCGCTATTGCCTGAGCTTGAATATCATCTGTTGGTGAGATCGTGTACACATACTTGGAATCGTTCACGACTTGAAGATTTGTAATCTGAGACTCCACTAAAATTGAGCGACTTTTGGACAGCAGATCCTCAATTTCCGCAACCTCCGAAGAAGTATCAAGCCCTGCAAAGTACCTGATGCCACTTTTCACAGCGCGATTCAGCGCATCTCTGATATCTCCGTCGGCATAATCGACATTCACAAAATCAACATCGTTTGGCAAATTCTTCAACGCGAGAAAAACACCTGCACGTTCATCAGGATAATTTTCCGTTGTCGAAATCAAGATGCCAACAGTTGGCTTCTTTTTGAACACTTCAAATCGCAAAATCAATCCTCCGGCGATCGCCACCGCGATGATCACTAAAATCAGTAATTTTTTTCTCATAACAATTTCTTTGCTACTTCTGATGCTATGTACGATGCCACATCGGATGGCATTGTTCCAGCTCCAAATCCGGCATCGTATCCGAGTTCAACGGCAAGCTCATGCGTAATTCGTGGTCCTCCTGCGATCAACAAAACTCTATCTCTTAATCCTTCTGCCTCCAGGACATCTACAAGTTCTGTAAGATGCTTTATATGAATATTTCTCTGCGTAACCACTTGAGAAACGAGCACAACATTTGCATTGACCTCTCTTACCTTTTTTGCCAATTCAGTTGGAGCTATTTGACTTCCAAGATTGTAAACTTCGAACATCCTGTATCGCTCCAAACCAGAATCTCCATGAAAACCCTTCATGTTAAGAATGGAATCCAATCCAACAGTGTGCGCATCCGTGCCTATCGTAGCCCCAACAACGATTATGGGATGTCCAATGTTTGTGGATATGTACTCATCTACTTGTTCCATGTTCATTTTAGGCGATTCAACGCCAATGGCCTTTATCGAATTGTAATCAACGAATTTCTCAGTTTTACCGTAGACGATGAAAAACGTGAAATCATCACTCAAGTCCTCGGAAAATACGATCTGCACTTCGGAAAATCCCATTGAGTTCACAAGTTGTCTCGCCGCTTCTCTGGCACGCGGACCATTTGACACGGGAAGTGTGAAGGAAAGCTGAACTGCGCCATCGTCCATCTGATCTCCGTACGGTTTAATGCGGGAAAGATCGACCTTTTTCACATTCATACGCTCTCACCTCTGAGTTCCTCTATTATAGCTTCAAGTATAGGGTTGTAGTAGTCTTCTCCTTTGGTGAAGACTCCATCCCCACCTTTACCTTCATCGCGTTTTCTCGAAATGTCTCCAAATGTTCCCTCTTCTATTGCCGAAATGAGACCCACTGCTTTTACATGTTCTAAAAGCTTCACCGCGTTCTCAAGCACTTCATTTGCCCTTTTCTGAATGAAACCATCACTTTTGAAAACTATCTCATTGCCTATGTCTTTTGCATTGTTGAAGACGTATTTCGCATTTGAAATGGCCAAATATCTGTCTTGAAGGAAGGGCGTATGTATCGCTTCGGTGAGCATCCCGAGCAACTGAATGGATTGCCCTGTCATGATCGACACAAGATTGTAAAGACTGTTCATAGCGTAACCTTTGAAAATATTTCCAGTCATGTGACGAGTTGGTGGCATGTACTTTGGAGTGGCCTGCGGGAAAAGTTCGCGCGTCAGCATGGCGTGCGCTATTTCATACAAAAGGCCATTTGTAACATCCGGGTCTATTTCGAACGCGTGACCTATTCCCATGTATTCAGGCTTCATGTAACTCTTCAAGGCAAATTGTTCGTTTATGAGCTGAGAAGTAGTCACAGTGTGCGCACGATCGATGGGATCGGATGTCTTTATGTAGTTATCCTCTCCTGTGTTTATGGTGATGTGAGAATAAGCAGATATGAGTCTCGAAGTGTACTGATCCACGAATGTTCTGATCATGTTTATATTTCTGAAGAGTATTCCGTACATGGAATCATTTAAAAGAAAATCAAGACCCTCAAGTGCTCCCATAGCGGTGATTTCCGGCATGCAAAGTCCTGAGGCGTAATTGGTAAGACGCACGTACCTTCCAACTTCTTGTTGCACTTCGTCAAGAGCTGCGCGCATGATCTTGAAATTTTCTTGCGTGGCATAAGTTCCACCGTACCCTTCCGTTGTAGCGCCGTAAGGCACGTAATCCAACAAAGACTGAGCGGTGGATCTTATCACTGCCACTATATCTGCGCCCTCTTTTACGGCCGCACGTGCCTGAACGACATCTTCGTAGATATTTCCAGTCGCCACTATAACGTACAGATACGGTTGTGGTGGATCTCCCAATTCTTCAAGCATTCTGTCGCGCGTTTCTCGAATTTCAGTGATATGTTCGATCGCCGATTTTGTCATTTCATCGATCTTTTCCGCCACGAGTCCCTCATTTTGCGGAGGAAGATCCATCAACGAAAATTCACGCCTACCAACGGCCTCAGCCAATTCTTGAGGCATCATCGATTTTGCAATACACCCATTCGCTATCCAATATGCCACACCACGATCGAGACCTCCACCGTTTTTCACATCGTCAACGATAACGTTTGGAAGTGGTACATCTTCTGCGTCGATTCCATCAATTCCGTAAAGTCTTACAACAGTTCTTTCAACTGAGGTGGTACTCTTAACGTCTATAAATCTTTGAACATCATCCGTAACGTCCTTTGCGAGTTTTCTCGCTTCCCTCACCAAATTTTCATCAAGATCCAAATGTGGTATTCTCTTGTTCAAAAGATTCAAGCCTCCTTTTTCCCTTGATCTCCATCACAACCTCATCGATCGACAACTTCATCTGTGTTCTGTCCGACATTCTCTTAAGGGTATAAAGTCCGCTTTTGACTTCCTCTTCACCTATTACGAGAACATAGCGCGCATTTTCTCTTGAAGCATTTGAAAACTGCGCTTTAAGCTTTCTTCCCATGAGATCTATATCCACTCTCATATATTTTGAAAGTTCTCTGGATATTTTCAAAGCATCGGCACGCTGTTCATCTCCAACCGTAACAACGTAAAGATCCACACCTCGAGGAGAGGGTAACTTCCCCTCAGAAGTGAGGGCAAGCATGATCCTTTCCATGCCGACTGCAAATCCGACAGATGGCGTTGGCGCACCACCTAATTCCTCAATGAGATTGTCGTATCGCCCACCACCGATTATCGCATCCTGGGCTCCAAGTGAAGGATACTTTATCTCAAAGACCGTCCGTGTGTAGTAATCAAGTCCTCTAACTATTGACGGATCTACCTCATATTCGATGTTAAGTGTGTCGAGAAGGCTTTTCAGTTCATTGAAATGCGCTTTACAATCGTCACAGAGATAATCTAAAATGTTTGGAGCGGATTTTGCGTATTCGGCATCACGCTTACAGTCCAAAAGTCTGAGTACATTCCTATCATAGCGCCTCTTGCAGTCATCACAGAGATTGTTAAGAAGTGGTCTGTAATACTCCTTCAAAGCTTTTTTGTATCCGGCTCTACACTTTTGACAACCAGTAGAATTGATCTTCAATTTGAAATTCTCAAGTCCAACTGCTTTTAGAATTTCAACGGCTACGAGAATAGTGTAGGCGTCTGCAACGGGTAGTGAGGAGCCTATAAGTTCAATTCCATATTGATGAAATTGACGAAGTCTTCCAGCTTGAGGACGCTCATATCGAAACATCGGACCTAAATAGAAGAACTTTTGAGGCAAGCCCTTCGATGCCAGACTGTGCTCGACAAAAGCTCTCATCACAGGCGCGGTACCTTCAGGTCTAAGTGTTATGGACCTTCCGCCTTTGTCTTCAAAGGTGTACATTTCCTTTTGAACTATATCGGTCTCTTTTCCAACACCACGATTAAAAAGTTCAGTCGCCTCAAAGATAGGCGTCCGTATTTCGGAAAATCCAAAACGCTTCGCCACCTCTTTGAATTTATCTTCTACCCATTCCCAAATGTACGTATTCTCTACAATATCATTTGTTCCCTTTATCTTTTTTATCATAGAATTCGCATCAAGGAAACTCTCCAATTCATTTAGAGAAGAATTGACGCATCCTCCTTTCAAGAAAATATTTATATTTATATAGAGTGTCCAATAATTTAGGATCATAAAGTAACAGTATCCAATCAATATAACTTTGAAATCTAAATCTTTTTCGCTTTTCAAGCGAACATGAATTTTTTTCGAAGCCTTATCAAGACCGAATCGCTCGTTTGTCCATCTTTCAGTTCACACCGCGAG
>CAJXLN010000013.1 GCA_913056255.1 uncultured Thermotogae bacterium
GTGTCTCCAGTCTCGCTCTTGTGAACTTTCAGATGGCGAGCTCATATGTCTTGATGAAGACTTCGAGGGAGTTGAAGAACTCTTTTTAAAGAGTAGCCGAAATCGGCCGTTGAGAAACGATAGCCGTGAAGTCGTAAACGATAATACTTGAGAGTTAAAGATATCGTGATTATTTAAGGATAGGTTCTTAGAATGTCTGAATTTATTCGTAACATTTATCGTAATCTTGACGCACATTAAGAGATCTTTGTTTAATTTGTTTGATCAGAATAACATCATCACTGCATATAAACTCTTCTGTCTCCAAATTCGAAGATGAGATGGTTGCCTTCAGAGTGAAAATCGATCTCTTCTTTTCCATCGTATATCGTGTTAAAACCGGAGAAGTGTGTGTTGATGTAATGAAGACCGGGATGAATTTTACTCAATTTTTCAAAGTTTAAATCGCCTTTAGCCACAATTCTTCTGAGTATCCTTCTGTCTTTACTTTTTAAAATTAGAAAAGTAACTACAGGTTTTTCTTTCAACAGTAAAAGGGACCAATTCGAATGAGTTATAAGTGCATACTTCTTTCCATGAATCTCTTTGTTCAAATATATCATCGTGTCTTCGAAATCCTCCACCTCACGTTGACGATATGAAAGATAGAGAATGGATTTCGATAAGACAGAGATGGATTCAAAAGCAATTGCCAGAGCTATCGTGTAGATTGCCATGGCAATTAGAAGTTCCAGGAGAACTGAGCCCGATTGGGAAGAAAATTCTTTTTCCATTGGATTTGTATGTGTATTCGTACCAATTCCTCCCATCTGTAGACTGAAATGTGTTCATTTTCTCTTTTAAGTCTAAGGGTATGTCTTTGGAATTTGCAGAAACGTTTGAAAGAGAAATCAAGAAGGCGAGATCTTGAGTTCCTAATTCTATAAGCTTCTCACGGCGAGTCAATTCCACAACTCCAATTGCCACCATGATAAAAAGCAGAAAGGATATCAGAAGAAATACAATAGATTCAACTAAAATGCTGCCATTCTTCATTTTTACTTAAGAGAAGAAATTGATTATGATCATAATAACTATCGCAGCTGCTCCAACAAACGTCATCGCAATCAGAAGATCGAAAAAATTGATCTTCGATTTTTTATCACTCCCAGATTTCTCATATTCTTGGAAATTTCGATGGTGTTTGGATTCATTCCTGCCGGAATCATTATTGATAAATGGCGACGGGGTTTTTGGAACATTGACAGTTGGAATCTTGATGTTCATATTCGTGTAGATTATCGCTTTGAAGTATACGCCTTTACAGCTTATTTTTACGAGCATAAACTCATTTCCTATATCTTCAACGAGTTCTTTTGAAATGAGTTTACCGACAAGAGGTTGTGTGTTCTCGCCTGATTCATCAAATGATTCGGGAAAGGCCTCGACGATTTTCGATCTGGATTCATCGTTCGAAAATTTCAAAACGGTGAAGTATATTTCTTCTCCTATAGCAAATGAAGTGATGGATTTTCCGTTGATAGGATCTACTATGGGATAAGCTTCGGATAAATTCTTCAGATCCTCTCGTGATAAGACAGAAAGGATATCTTCTGTGGTACTGAAGGTTGACACCTGTTTTGAAAAATCCAGATAGCTCATATCCTCAACAGCGATGTCCAGTTTGAGTTGTTCAACCCAATTTTCAAAGAATTCTACGATGAGAGCTTTCATCACTTCTTTATCTTTTTTTTTGTTAGCCGCCAAAAGTTTTACACCAAAAGATGGATCTTTAAATATCTGTTTCTTTATGTACATGAAAAGGCTGTTATTTATAGTCTTAAAATCCGGCGATCGCCGAGTTATTTTTGAAGTGCTATCTGATAATTTTCTTTGAAATACTTTGAACGGATCACTCAGTTCACATGTTATCATCGATGAAAGCGCAAGTGGGTATTGCAAAGCGTTGAATTTTATATCTCCGTTTTTTTTCACCACAAAGTAACCAGCATAACCCTCAACTGTGATTTTGCTTTGTCCCTTGTATTTTAATATGAGCAGATCTTTCACTATGTCAACCCTTTCAGTCATTTCTTATAGATGAAATTCAGATTAGCTTAGCTTACTTTACGAACATCACTTTGTTTTTTCCGTCTTTTTTTCCAATTTCAAGTAACTTTTCACCATTTTCAAGCAATTTAGAGAGTTCGGCTTCATCTTCTGGAAAATGAATTACAGATGTGGTACATGTAAGTTGCACTGTTTTGCCATTAGATGTGAATTTTTTAGCAGCACAATTTTCATTAATTCTCTTCGCTACGGAGATAGAATCCTTTTTGGAAATTTCGGTAAGAAGAATGAGGAATTCATTTGCCCCCAACCTTGAAACGGTATCAAGCGGAACTCTCACTGTTTCTTTCAAAATTTTGCCTAATTCTCTGAGAATTATATCACTCTGTTCACGATTTAGCCCTGAAGTTGCCTTCTCAAAATCATCGATATCCACAAATATTAACGAATATTCAATATTCTCTTGGAAAGCCTTTGCATGAAAGAAATTGATGTACTTGAGCATGTGATCTCGGGAATACACTCGAGTGGTGGGATCTATAACTTCACGAGTTCCCATCTTCTCAATCACATTTTCTATATTATCGAATTCTTTCTTCACAAGTTGGTTGTACTGCTCGATAAGACCTTCCATCTGTTGGGATTGTGAGTTATACCATTCTGCCCTTTTTTTCAACAAGACATTTTCTTTCTCCAACTTTTCTATCTTTCTTTGAAGACTTTCAATGTTAACTCTTTTCTTATTCCAATATCCAGGGAAAAACCTCTTTATCTCACGTTTGGCAGCATCTACAGAATCGGAAGCGTGAACAGTATTGGCAGGTTCGTCCATTGATAAGTCACCCCTTATAGTTCCAGGGGCTGCGTCTACAGGATCTGTCGCTCCAACAAGTTTTCTGACCACTCCAACAGCTTCCCTGCCTTCTACAACCAAGGCGACTACCGGGCCGCTCGTTATATAAGAGATCAGATCATCGTAAAATGGTTTTCCCACATGCTCGGCGTAATGCTCTTTGGCCAACTCCAAGGTCATTTTTAACATTTTCATCGCGGTGATCTTCAATCCTTTTTTCTCGAATCTACTTATCACTTCTCCGATCAGATTTCTTTCAACCCCGTCAGGTTTTATGAGAACCAGTGTGCTTTGCACCTTTATCCCTCCTTAAATAATTCGTCAAACTTTCTTCAAACAGTGCTGTAAACCCTCTATTTGCTAAAATCGGGTCGTCACCGAATTTATCGACAATTTCTTCCACTCGCTTTAATTTGAACATTGAAAATAATGATCTGAATTTTTCGAGATATAAAATCATGTCATCCAATTCCTCAATTCCGCCAACAGGTCCATGTCCTGGAACAACCCATTTCAAAGGTTTTTCCTTTATCTTTTTCAAATTTTGAATCCATCTATTCAGATCAGATTCCGGTTCTATCTCCGCATGATATTCTGAAAACAACAAATCTCCACAAAAGCAAACCGCATCTGGCCAAACGTAGACAACAGAAGAATCAGGAGTATGTCCACCCATTTTTACGATCTCGATACTCTTATCACCAAGTTCAAACTTGATCCTGTTTCTGAAAGTTACCGAGGGTGGCACAAGCTTTGCATCTTTTAATTCTCTTTGAAGAAATGGTTCAAGTGTTAACTTAAAAGCTTCAAGATCGAATTTCTCAATGTACTCTTTGGTAGCGGTACTTCCAATAACCGGCGCATCTACGGCGCAATTTCCAAGAATGTGATCCACATGATAATGAGTATTTATAACATAAAGGAGCACTTTAGACGTGATATTCGATAAGAATTCGACTATTCTCTTGGCTTTTGATGGAAAAAAAGTGGAATCCACCATCATTACTCCCTTTTTCCCCACTATAAGACCTGAATTCGAAGCTCCATTGGAATTTTTGGTGACAAAGATGGAATCTCCTATTGGAAACATCTATTCACCCCTGTATTCAAAACGCGTCGAACTCATGGGAGATGAATTTCCGTAAAGATCAAAAACGGAACGGGTTATCAACGTGTATTTCCCCTTTTTAAAAGGTTGGGATAAAAAGATCGTTAATATCTTTCCCTTTATACTTGTTCTCTCGATTTTCATACCGGGAATGGCAACATTGAATCTTGGTACAATGGGGCCTTTGATCTTTTTATCGAAGTAAACGGCTATTTTTTTGGAAGTAAGCACCGATATTTTTACGATTTTGGGTGGTATTACATAAGCAGAAGTATCGGTAGCCTTGCCAATTGCCAACCAGTAAACTGAATTAAGAGCGATGACGGCATCATCACCAGTATGCCATCCGTCGTACAATTCTTTATCTAATGTGCCAGTTCCATCATCAAATGGGGAACTGTCCCCGATGGCGACAAAGCGTCCCTTTCCATATTCACCATACGCTATGTAAACTTGCCCTGTGTAAAGTTCAACTGCCGGATGAACATTTTTTTCGTAGATACTCAATGTACAACCGCCCCACTCTCCAACCTTTTTGACTCCAGATGTTATGGGTGATGTCTTTACGTATTTGGCAGGGTAGGCACTCATGGTATCATGGTTAAATCTAAATCCAAGCACCCCCACAAACTCATCGAATATTGAAACTGCATCCCATCCGTTGTTGTTTCTATCTGCGCCTTCATGATCGGCTATGAAGAACACGCCTCCACCGTTGTGAATGAATTGCAAGATCGCCTGCTGTTCTTCTGAAGAAAAAGGATCGTTAGGTTCGGGTATAATGAGAACAGAATACCTTTCAAGGAGTGCAGGGGTAAGCCAATGATATGTCTGATCAACTTCAAAGAATCTTCCCAATGCTTGAGCGAAATCAGAATAAGCTCCATTCACATTCCAATTGGCGTTTCCGACATTTTGAGCGTGTCCTGCATCGAAGAGTACACTCGTTGCAAATGCAAGAAAGGTTATTGAAATCAAAAGGACGGAAATAATGATAACAGCTTTTCTTAACAACTCACTTCACCTCATCATTTTTGTATTTCTCAATGATCTCAATGGAATTTTTTAAATCCACTATGGAAAGTTCCTCTTCTGAATATTTATCAATGCAAAAGGCGTTAAACTTCTCATTCAACTCTATTTCCAGACTGATTCCTTCTGCGGAGTTGAGGAAAAACATGTATCCATTTCCCTTAGACTTAATTCCAAGGCTTAAGGGATCTTGAAAAAATTCTGTGAAATTTTGTGTGTGCACCACCACGAAATTAGGTCTGTGACTCGACAACCATGACGCTATGTATTCTCTGGATTTTTCACTCAAAAATTTCATCTTCTTAAAAAATAGAACGGATCTGAAGATCCGTTCTATTTTATCATGTTTTTAGAAGTTCATCACCTTTCAATTCACTACTGAGAAGCAAGCCTTCTGTAAGTTTCATACCTTTCTTTTGCATCCTTACTGGCCTTCTCGTACAATTCTTCGGCAATTTCAGGAAATTCGATCTTCAAAGCCGAATATCTGACTTCACTCATGAGAAAATCTTTAAAGGACTCTGTGGGTTCTTGGGAATCCAAAACGAACGGATTCTTTCCCTCATTTTTCAACAATGGATTGTATCTGTACAAATGCCAGTACCCTGCTTTAACGGCCCGCTTTTCTTGATCTTGAGTTTTCCCCATGCCAGCCTTTATACCATGTGCTATACACGGAGCGTAAGCTATTATCAACGATGGTCCGTGGTATTTTTCCGCTTCAACCATCGCTTTAACCAGCTGGTTGTTGTTGGCACCCATCGCGACTTGAGCAACGTAAACGTAACCGTAAGCCATTGCCATCAGTCCAAGATCTTTCTTTTTCGTTCTCTTACCAGCTGCCGCGAATTTTGCTACAGCCGCTTCAGGTGTCG
Organism: uncultured Thermotogae bacterium; assembly: GCA_913056255.1. Classification (GTDB taxonomy): domain Bacteria; phylum Thermotogota; class Thermotogae; order Mesoaciditogales; family Mesoaciditogaceae; genus WFSH01. Next base: position 5,918 of record CAJXLN010000013.1, read on the forward strand.
CTTTTGAAGACTGACCACCGGTGTTGGAGTAAACTTCCGTGTCAAGAACGAGAACGTTGATATCTTCACCTGATGCTAGAACATGATCGAGGCCGCCATAACCTATGTCGTACGCCCAACCATCTCCGCCTATTGCCCAGATGGATTTCTTTATCAGCATATCTTTTCTGTCTTTAATTTCTTTGAGTATCTCCATGGCTCTTGGATTAGAAAGATTTCTATCGATCACTTTTAATATTTCCAAGGTTGCAGCTTTTGAAGCCTTTGCATCTTCTCTTCCCGCAATCCACGCTTCAAAAGGCGCTTTCATATCCTGTGGAACGTCTAAGGTTAGAAGTTCTTTCATGAGTTCTTCAAGTCTATTCCTGCTTTGCCTCACTGATACTGCCATACCAAGACCGTATTCGGCATTGTCTTCAAAGAGTGAGTTGGCCCAGGCAGGTCCATACCCTGCGGAGTTCACGGTGTACGGTGTGGATGGAGCAGAAGCACCCCAAATGGAAGAACAACCAGTGGCGTTGGCTATTATCATCCTATCACCGAACAGTTGGGTAGCGAGTCTAACGTAAGGTGTCTCACCACATCCGGCACAAGCTCCTGAAAATTCCATCAACGGTTTCACTAATTGACTTCCCTTAACAGTTTCAACAGGCAAAATTCCCTTTTTCTCTGAGACCTCATTTATAGCGAATTCCCAGTTCTTTATCTCTTTCTCCTGAGTTTCAATTGGTTTCATGACCAACGCTTTGCCTGGTGCAGGACATACGTCAACACACACTCCACAGCCTGTACAATCGAGAGTTGATATTTGAATTTTGTACCTCATGTTTTCAAAGCCTTTGCCAATGGCTTTCTTCGTGACAAAGGTTTCCGGTGCCCTGCTTGCCTCTTCTTCATTTAACAAAAATGGTCTGATGACTGCGTGAGGACATGCAAAAGAACACTTGGTACATTGTATACACTTATCCACTTGCCATTCGGGTACCATAACTGCCACACCTCTTTTTTCATATGCGGCAGTACCTGCCGGAAATTCTCCGTTTTCTCTACCAACGAAAGCGGAAACCGGCAATTTGTCTCCTTCTAATCTGTTTATAACATCAGCAACATTCTTAACGAATTCAGGTCTATCTTTCGTGGAAGCCGTAACTTCTTCATTTTTAGTATTCGAAGCGCTTTTCCAAGACTCTGGAACGTTAACTTTAACAAGCGATTCTATTCCACGATCGACGGCCTCGTAGTTCATCTTAACGACATCTTCGCCTTTCTTACCGTACGTCTTCTTTATGGCATCTTTCAGATACCTAACTGCATCGTCTATTGGAATGACATTCGCAAGTTTGAAGAAAGCCGCCTGCATGATCATGTTTATTCTGGTACCAAGACCTATTTCCATTGCGATCTTCGTGGCGTTTATGACGTAAAATTTTATGTCATTGTTGGCAATGTATCTTTTCATATGTGCTGGAAGATGAGTGTTAAGTTCTTTTTCACCCCAGATCGTGTTTAGAACAAAAGTTCCACCTTTTTTCAAACCATCAAGCACGTTGTATCTGTAAATATACGATTGTTTATGACATGCTATGTAATCTGCTGTGCTTATTAAATATGTAGATTTAATCGGCTTTTTCCCAAACCTTAAATGAGATACCGTCACGCCTCCAGACTTCTTGGAATCGTATGAGAAATACCCTTGTGCGTAGAGATCTGTATTGTCACCTATGATCTTTATGGCTTGTTTGTTAGCTCCAACAGTACCATCTGAGCCAAATCCCCAGAACTTGCAACGCACTATACCTTCAGGTTCTGTGTCGATATTCTCTTTTATTTCCAAAGAGGTATGCGTAACATCATCCACAATACCAATGGTGAAGTGATCTTTCGGCTTGGCCTCTTTCAAGTTTTCATAAACCGCATTGATCTGAGATGGTGTAGTATCTTTTGAACTCAAACCGTATCTACCGCCTACCACAACCGGAACATTTTCTTTACCGTAGAAGAGGGTGCGAATGTCCTCGTACAATGGTTCTCCCATGGCACCCGGTTCTTTCGTTCTGTCAAGCACTCCTATGACCTTGACGGTTTTTGGAAGTACATCGAAGAAGTACTTTTCTGAAAAAGGCCTGTAAAGGTGAACCTTTATAAGGCCGACTTTTTCACCTTTGTTCACAAGGTAATCCACGGTTTCCTCAGCTGTCTCTGTAACAGAACCCATGGCAACGATCACGCGTTCAGCCTCTGGATGGCCGTAATAGTTAAAGGGTTTGTATTCCCTTCCAGTCAATTTAGATATCTCTTTCATATATTCCGAAACAATATCAGGGACCCTTTCATAAAATCTATTGGCGGATTCCTTCGCTTGAAAGTAAATATCTGGATTTTGAGCAGTTCCCATGGTTTTTGGATGTTCAGGATTCAAAGCATTACTCTTGAAATTTTTCACCGCTTCCATATCAACGAGTTTAGCGAGATCTTCATAATTCAGAACTTCGATCTTTTGGATTTCATGAGAGGTTCTAAAGCCATCGAAGAAGTGAAGAAATGGAATTCTTGATTTTATTGCAGCGAGATGCGCTATGCTGCCAAGATCCATAACTTCTTGAACGCCACCTGATGCAAGAAGCGCAAAACCAGTTTGACGAGTTGCCATAACGTCCGAATGATCACCAAATATGGAAAGCGCGTGCGCAGCCACAGAACGAGAGGCAACGTGAAAAACACCGGGCAGAAGTTCTCCAGCAATCTTGTACATGTTGGGAATCATGAGAAGAAGACCTTGAGACGCGGTGAAAGTCGTGGTAAGTGAACCTGCAGCCAGTGAACCGTGGACAGCTCCAGAGGCACCACCTTCTGATTGCATCTCAACGACCTTAACTCTTTGACCAAAGATGTTCTTTCTACCTTTTGCAGACCATGCATCGATCAATTCCGCCATAGGTGAAGAAGGAGTTATTGGAAATATAGCGGCAACTTCTGTAAAAGCATAAGCAACGTGAGCTGCGGCTGTATTTCCATCCATAGTTTTCATTTCTTTTGTCATCTCAGCATCTTACCTCCTAAAATAGTCTTATTTTTTACAACACGAATTGTCCCTATTGCTTCAAACTGTAAACATGGTAATCCATATAAGGGAAAATTGGATCAAGCCATTCGTAGTGTTCAAGAACCTTCTCATTTATATTATGTACTTTGATTGCATCATATAATTCAAGAAAACGTGATAAATGTGTTTTGGTTCTGTTAACAGCGTATTCCACAGTTGTACCGGTAGTCATTATGAAAGCCCAATCGCTTGACTCCGCAAGCATCAGTTCACGCGAGCACATATTCAGTGCCCTAATGTAGATGGGATCAGTTGAATCTTTATATTTTGTGGCAATTTCAACCATTCGTGCTTCAGCTTCCTGGAGGTGCGGGTATATCCAATCATTGTTTCCGTTCAACCACGTTTCATTGTAACCATTCGCACCCCATGTTGACATAGCTGGAGTTACAACCTGGACACTTCCCATGGATTCTATAACTTCGTGCGGAGTTGATGATCTTACACCATCTGTTTCAGCGAGCTCTCTGAAGACTGACTCAAGGAATTTAGGGCCTTCGTACCACCAGTGGCCGTACAATTCGGCATCGAAAGGAGCAACGATTATAGGTTCAACCTCCATCATATCCGTCAATCTGTTAACTTGTGCCACTTTCTTATTCACAAAATCCTTCGCGTGACGTTTGGCTGTTTCCAATCCTTTATCCGGATCGTAAAGTTTTTTACTTTCAAGCCCAACATCTCCCGTAACACTGTAATATTTTATACCTGTGTTGATTCGATTTCCTGCCGGATCCATATATTCTTTTACATAGTCAAATGGTCTATCAAAACCCACATCACGATAGAATTCTCTGTAATTAGGATCTCCTGGATATCCGTATTGTGCTGACCACACTTGTTCACTCGATTCCGGATCACGTGCAAAAACAAAGACGTTGTTTGGTGTCACAATTGGTCTGTAAACATCGTATCTTGGTGGAATGTTTGCGTACCAAAAGGCGTGAGAATCCACGAAGAAAAAGTCTATGTTTTGTTCCTGCAACTCTTTATCAAGTCCGGGATAATATCCACACTCTGCAAGCCACATGCCTTTTGGATGTTCTTTGAACCTCTCCTCAAAAGCCTTTACTCCCATCGCTATTTGTGCATGAACTGCTTGTGGATTTACACGCATTAAAGGCAAAAATCCGTGAGTGGCGTTACAAGTTATGAGCTCTAAAGCTCCTGTATTTTCCACCTTTTTGAATTCGCTGATAAGACTTCCTTCACAATTATCAAAAAAATCCAAAGTATTTTGAAAATCATCCAAATATTTCAAAGCACACTTATGTTTTAAAGGCTCTTCGTGATTCGTAAGATCAACTTCCTTTTCTGTCAATTTAATAAGAGACTTAAGGTATTTTCTGTATTTGTCTTTTAAAGTTTGGTTTGATAACATTTCAAATAAAGGGGGGGTTATCGACATTGTGACTCCGAAAGGAACTCCATCAGTGATCAAGCGATTGAAAACCATCAAAAGTGGAATGTAAGTTTCGGTTATGGCCTCAAAAAGCCAATTTTCTTCCATGAAATATGGAAAATCCGGATGATTCACGTATGGAAGGTGAGCATGAAGCGTTATCACGATCTTTCCACTCATACATTTCGCCTTCCACTAAGCCAAAAGAAAGAATGACCACCAGAAATCACATCTATCGATGTTGGCATTGACGATGCACCTATAAGATTTTCGATCCTCGTTACGAATTTTTTAGAACTGATCTCGGAGAATTTTTGACGTGTTCTCAGATCCATCCACAATTCCATTTGAGCAAAATTGGGTGAAGAAGAAGGAGTTGTTACCAAATTGGATCTTATAAGTGAAACGAATTCGTTTCCATCTTTGTAACCAATTTCAGCAAGATAATCTGCATTTGGTTGCGGGACAAAAACATAATACTTTGAGGTATTGGGATTCAATTCTATTTCAAAAGTCCTGTGTGCATTAGTCCCGTTGAAATCAATGTATGTCACGTCGTAAACTCTCAGAAAAACAGGTAAAGACTCTTTAAATATCTCTTTAGTTCTTTCGGAGAAATCCCAATAGAAATGAAGCCAATTTGGGTTGACCGCCAATCCTACCAATTTGTCTTTTTTGTAAGTCTTTGGAAGCTCGATCTCTGTTTTCACCACTTTTCGTTCTGAGATCTTATTCAATGAAGACGTCGCCGATATCGACTTTCTGTCTTTCTTTTGCTTCGTGTTTTCTTCACTGTACTCCCAGGCTGAGAAAATGTTAGATATTTTCTCAAGTAGCTTGAATTTCGTCGTTTTTCTCGCTACCTTCAATCCGATTTCCTTCGCAAATGAACGAAGCTGATTCATCTTCATATTCTCAATACCGTCAGCTTTTCTCATCAATTCTACCTTACGATCGAAAATAGCCTTCACAAGTTCTGCCTTTCGCATGTTGTAGTAACCTTTGATCTTCAAATGCATGGCTTCTTTCTTCAACTGTCGGATCGTTTTCCCTTTATTCAACTTGATCACACCAATCACCTCACCTTATTTATAAGATCCCTGTGAGTTCATCAATCCAATTCACAAGCCCTTTGTGATATCTAAAGACCAACAATTTTCCATCACCGGGATCGATTTTAACGGTTTTTCCAAGAGATTCGTTGCTCACACCATAAGGGCGGAGATACTCCATAGTTCTTTCGAAAATAGAATATTTAAATCCACTGAGTGAAACCTTGCATGTATCTCTTTCAAGAGGCATTACAGACCAGATCTCACCAGAAAGACTTCTGAGTGCCGTTGGTTTCTCAACAACGATCGAGTAAAGGCTTTCATTGAATAAAGCCACCTTTTTGAAACGCTCCATCAGTCTAAAAGCAGCCATCATCTGATCTAAACGTTCTCCAAAGGCACCGGCTACAAAGACCACATCAGAAGACCTTCGCATTGCTTCCGCAATGGCAAGTTCCGTATCTATTTCGTCCTTTTGAGATGGAAATCTCAATATTTCCACACCCATTTCAACACATTCTTCAAGCGTTTTGGAGCTTATCGAATCCATATCTCCTACAAGGACATGAGGGAAAAGCCCTATTTTTTTCATGAATTCCGCTCCGGAATCTGCCGCGATTCTAAGATCGCACGATTCAGCTACGAGTTTATAAAAATCCGCATTTCTGTACCTTCCACCAGCGAACACGATTGTTTTCAACATGTTCGCCTTCTTTTTTTTGAAGAGGGAATCATGAGTTCTTCACGATACTTTGTCACCACGCGTCTACTCAATTTGATACCCATTTTTCTAAAAATATCGACGATCTGGCTGTCAGTCAAAGGCTTTACTCTGTTTTCAGCGGAAATAATAGCCATTATTTGTTCCTTCACCCACTCTCTTGAAACATTCCCGTTATTCGATGAATACACCGCACGTGAGAAAAAAGACTTCAATGAATGAACACCACGAGGAGTACGAATGTACTTCGTAGAAACTGCCCTGGCGACGGTGGAAAGGCTAAGATCAATTTCACGTGCGATTTCCGCAATTTTCAATGGAATGATTTTTCCGCCATTTAAAAATTCCATTTCGTGATCGATCAGCGCGCGCCCAATTTTAATCAGGGTCTCTCTTCTTCTGTTCAACGATTCTATAAGGCTATTGGCACGTTCGTTCAACAACTTCGCGAACTTTCTGTCTGACTCGTTTTCGGACTTCAAAAGCTCTTCGTACAGATTCGCAGATGTGAATTTAACTTCGAACGTTTCATTTGTGGTTACCACGTAACCGTTTCCGCTTTTGAGTACAAGAATATCAGGTTCGACGTATCCAGTGTACACAGAATCGGCAAATCCGTTAGCAGGATATGGATTCAAAGTCCTAAGTTTCTTAAAAGCTTCATCGAATTCGAATTGGGATAAATTCAGTTTTTTCATGACCAGATGTGGATTGTCTTTCAGTTCTTCAAGATGATCTATCAGTGCTTTGACTGTTGGAACATCTGTTTGCAATTTCAAGGCCTCTTTCACATTCATGCTACCAATTCCTGGTGGATCAAGGGTTTTTAAAATTTCAACAGCTGCCCTTACTTTCTTTACAGGGACTTTCAAGTCTTTGGAAATATCTTCGATCCTAACTGTTAAAAACCCATGAACATCCAAAAGATCTATCAGAGCATCTATAATGCGTTCAAAATCTTCGTTCAAATCCATGATGTACAACTGAGCCAGTAGATGATCTCTTAAGGTCACTATGCGAATACCAGAGTTTTCCATGAGATCATCTGTTCCTTCGATTTTCTTGATCTTTTTCGCTAACTTTGAAAAGGGTTGCATATCTATTTCCAAAAACGGATTTTCTTCGGCGAATTTGATCACTTCTTCTTCTAAATTCATGATATTCTGCTCAAGTAAATGTAAAGACAACAGCATCTTGTTACTCAAGATCAGCCTGTTGGAGAGTTTCAATTTTTGGCTTTGAGAGATTCTATTATTCATTTTTTCACACTTATCAAACCTTTGTATTTTCTTTTTATCATTTCAACCCATGAACCGTATTCCGAAGTCAAGTCTCTCAGCTTTGGATAACCATTTTTCATATAGGAAAGCAGATCTTTTTTCAACTTTCTTGTCGTATCGTTAAAGGGAACTATCGTGTTCAAATCGTTCTTCGTAACGGAATACCCGATTTCCAGATTGTAAAGTACTTTGGAGTAAGAATTGGCAAAATTTATCGTTGGCTGAAGCGTTATTATGGAATCGTTGGTAGCGAGACCAACAAAAGATGCAAAAGTTACAATCAATACGAATATTCCAAGTGTAGACCATAACCTCCTTTTAATCCCCCAACTTCGATTTACTGGAATGATCGATCCCAAAAGCAATCCAACACCAAATCCTCCTAAATGTGCAGCATTGTTTATATCAGTTCCTGGCATAAATCCATACACGATGTTGAACAGTACCATTGGTATCAAAAGAATGTACATTGTACGCTTTATGGTAGGAGGAAAATCAGCTCTGAAATAGGTAGCTGCGAGAAGCAACCCAACAAGTCCAAATATGGCACCACTTGCTCCTACCGACGGTACTGAATAATAAAATACCTGACTCAAAAGATTTCCCGCGATACCGGACACGAAATAGACCGTTAAAAATTTGGAAGGTCCATACAGATTTTCAACAAGCATTCCAAGATAGTACAACGCATACATGTTAAAAAGCAGATGCAGCCAGCCTGCATGGACAAACATAGCTGTTACAAGCCTGTACCATTCACCTGAAGAAACTAATGGCCCGAATTGTCCTCCAAATTTTAAAAGGTTGTAAACAGTTGGACCGCCCATGAATTCAATTGACAACAAAATGACAACATTAACGAGTATAATAGAAATAGTCCAGGAAAATCTTTTCAAATTCATCACCCTTTGTTAAAAATTATATCACCCTTGAGTTCGAAATACAAGATCGTGATCTGATCAGCATACGAGGTGAAAAATGAAAGTCGTTGTCGCTATGAGTGGTGGCGTTGATAGCGCTGTAAGTGCTTTGATCTTAAAATTAAAAGGATACGAAGTCATTGGTGTACATTTCAAGACTGAAAGAGATGTTTTCTTCTCTGATTTTGTTCTTACACATAAAGTATGTTGTAGTCCTGATGACACAGCCGATGCAAAAAAGATAGCTCAAAAACTTGGAATTGAGATGCGTATAATCGATCTTCACGAAGAGTTTAAAAGAGACGTGATAAGCGAATTCATAGAAGGATATCTGAGTGGTATCACTCCAAATCCTTGCGCATTATGTAACAGACGGATAAAATTTTCAGTGTTAAGGAAAATAGCCAGTGAAACGAATTCTGATTTTTTGGCAACTGGACATTATTCAAGAGTTGAAAATGGGAAAATCAGGATTGCGCTTGATAGAAAAAAAGACCAATCTTACTTTCTCGCTTTAGTTAAAAGAGAAGATGTAAAAAATCTAATTTTACCCATAGGAAATTATAACAAAAACGAAGTACGTTCAATTGCAAAGCTAAATGAACTTGAAATCTCTTCAAAGCCCGACAGTCAAGATGTGTGCTTCATACCAGATGGGAATTTGAAAAAATTCTTCACCTCACAACATGTGAAACTCTCTCCTGGCCCTATTATTACCACAAAGGGTGATGTGATCGGGGAACATTCTGGCTATCAGCTATACGCCATAGGCCAACGAAAGGGACTGGGTGTGGCTGCCGGACATAGAGTTTACGTTGTGGATATTGAACCAGCAAAAAACGCGGTGATAGTCGGAGAACGAGAAGAACTCTTCAAAGATAGAATTCTCGTCCGTGAAGTGAATTTCTTAGAAGATTTACCCGATAAAATCGAATGCGAATGTAAAGTTCGAAGCACGGCTAAAGCAATTCCATGTCGTGTGAATTTCGGTGATCCGACCGAGGTACATTTCTCAGAACCGGTTATCCCAGCTCCCGGTCAGATCGTCGCTTTTTATAATGGAGAATATCTTCTCGGTGGTGGAGTAATAACTAAATCTTAAAAAAACTCCAACGATACTGATTTTCCAATTTTTCAGGATAAGAGTGACCTGCATCAAGTGCGCAATGATATGTATTCAGAACCTATCCTTAAATAATCACGATATCTTTAACTCTCAAGTATTATCGTTTTGGACTTCACGGCTACCGTTTCTTGGCTACCGTCAAAACAAAGATTTTTTTATTCTACTCTCCCGAAGTCTCGGCTGCCGGTCGCGTCTACCGACTTGGTCGTAAAAGCCGAAGTAACGAGTGCCGAAGGGCACTCTCGGCTCCTCAAACAAGTCTGCTGGAAAGACGAGTTCTCTCGGCTTCGCCTCGGTCGTGAAAGTGGGAAAGATATTCTCCACCGGAGAATCCCACTCTGGCACTCCCAGCATAGTCGCAAAAGCGGGAAAGATATTGCCAAAGGGCAATCCCGCTCTCTCGGCACATATGCAGTGTGCCGAGTGATGTGAACTGGAAGATGGATAAACGAGCGATTCGGTCTTGATAAGGCTTCGAAAAAAATTCCTCATCGCTTGTAAAGCGATAAAAGACTTAGATTTCAAAGTTATATTGATTTGGATTTGGATACTGTTACTTTATAATCCTAAATCGTTGCTAAAGACGATGAATAAAAAATAAGCCCACTTTAAAATGGGCGTTTTTGTTCTCTCATTTTTCCTGTTTTTGCTTCAATCTCTTCATGCGGAAAAAATCATCTCTCTCTATCTCTTCTATGTACGATTCTATGAATTTTACCGTCTCTTTGTATTGAGGAATGAGAACGTTCTCAAGTGCGTTAACTCGACGCTGAGTTTTCTTTATCTCCATGGCAAGTCTATAAACGGTCGTTTCAATTTCCGTTAATCGTGCGGTTAGAGAAAGCGCACGTTTGAATGCTTTATGGGCTTTATCTAAATTGGCATCAGTTCTCACAAAACCATAAGAGAGAATTATCGAATCGTCTATTTTGTCGATATCTGGAATCTCAACTCCCATGATACTTCTAAGGCGTATAGAAAGATCGTCAAATTCTTCCACAGCGAGACCTATCTCTTCCACATGCTCTATACCTATGCTTAAATTCGCTTTTTGAAGTCCTTCGTAAGCCTCGTGGTAAACTCTTTCCATACTTTCTTGAATTTCCCGAGCGGAATCTATAAAGCGCATCATTTCACGGATAAGAACATTTCTTTTTTTATCCAGAAGTGTGTGTCCTTCAATGGCAAGTGCAAGAGACGTCTTCGTTTCTATGAGTTTGCTTTTAGTTGGGGAGATTCTCTCAGACATTTTCAACTCTCCTCTATTTCTTTGTAATACTCTTTCAATTCTTCTTCACTGACACGCGTTAGTTCTGAAGAAGGCAGATATCCAAGCAGTTTCCAACCAAGATCAAGAGTTTCTTCTATTGATCGATCTTCATTGTAACCTTGAGAGAGAAATTCTTTTTCAAAGGCATCACCGAATTTTAAATATCTTCTATCAATATTGGTGAGCTCCTCTTCTCCTATTATAGAAGCAAGAGCTCTGACTTCTTGAACCCGACTGTATGCGGCAAAAAGTTGGCTTGAAAGGTGCGGATGATCTGCACGTGTGTAACCTTCCCCTATGCCATCTTTCATGAGCCTCGAAAGAGAAGGAAGAATTCCTATAGGAGGATAAATACCTTTTCTTTGAAGTTCACGACTTAAGACTATCTGACCTTCAGTTATATACCCCGTTAGATCCGGTATCGGGTGTGTAATGTCGTCATTTGGCATCGACAATATCGGTATCTGTGTGACCGAACCTTTTTTACCCCTTATCATGCCGGCCCTTTCGTACATACTTGCTAAATCGCTGTACAGATAACCGGGATAGCCTTTTCTCGATGGGACCTCACCTCTGGATGTTGAAAGTTCACGTAGTGCTTCGCAATAGTTCGTCATGTCTGTTAGTATAACAAGTACATGCATATCTTTTTCAAATGCGAGATATTCCGCAGCTGTAAGTGCCACCCTTGGAGTGGCTATCCTCTCAATTGTTGGATCATCTGCAAGGTTCAAAAAGGTGACGACATTTTTGGTAGCGCCGGATTCTTTAAAGCTGGAAAGCACGAATTGTGCGTCATCGTGTTTTATTCCCATTGCGGCGAAAACTATTGCAAAATTGCCACTTTCCTCACCCATGATCTTTGCCTGTTCGGCTATTTGAACGGCAAGTCTGTTGTGTGGGAGCCCGTTACCGGAAAATATTGGAAGTTTCTGACCACGTATCAGAGTCATCAAAGCGTCTATCGCTGATACACCTGTTTGAATGAAATTTCTTGGATACATTCTTGAAGCAGGATTTATAGGAGACCCGTTTATGTCTTGATAAACTCCATTTATGATGTTAACTCCCCCGTCTATAGGTTCACCTATTCCATTGAAAGTTCTTCCAAGAATTTCTTTGGAGACTTTGACATGAAGTGTTTTTCCAAGGAATTTGACCTTCGTTTCATTTACATTGAGACCTTCTGTTCCTTGAAAAACCTGAACGACGGCGAATTTATCGCTTATCAGGACGACCTGCCCGATTCTCCTTTCCCGACGAAAAGTAATCTCAGCAACCTCATTGTACCCGATATTTCCAACATTTTCGATAAAGATCAATGGTCCATTTATTTGAGAGAGTCCCTTGTATTCTTTAAGGAGCATTGTATTACACCTTCTTTACAAAACCCACCAAAAAATGGCAAATTTTGATGGCAGCCTTTCTTCTACCTGTTAAATGATTAAACATTTGAGCACCTCCAAACAGTTATTGAGATAAATTACCCCAATCTTCTTTTAGAGATTGTATTTTACTTTGAATCGCTGTGAGCAAGACTGTATATTACAATACATCATTCAACAAAAGTCAAATTCTTTCAGTTGTTCTTGATGTTTTTTGCTAACTATTTAGGAACTCTTATCAACCTCTTTTACCTTTTCGTATTTTTCATCAAGCGAATCGAAGAAATTTCCAATGGTTTGCTCTATTTTCTTGAATTGATCGAGTTTATCATTTGAAACGTTTTCTTTCATTCTCATCAGAGTGTTCACGATCTTCTCTTCAAGAACCTCAGAGATGGCCACGCCTTTTGAGATCAGATTGTCAGCACGGTCATAGTACATGAGAATTATCCTCAGCATCTCGTACTGCTTGTGCATATCACAGAAGGCATCCACATCACTGAAAGCGCTTTGTTGTAAATACCCTACTTTCAGAATGTTTGCAACACGGACAATGAGTTTCTGATCATCAGGCAAAACGTCCTCACCAACGAGCTTTATGATCTGTTGAAGGTTGCTGTCTTCACTGAGAAGACTCATAGCCCGTTTACTTAATTTCGGAAAATCAGCGTTGACATTTTGTGAAAGCCAATCTACAAGTTCTACTGTGTATTCACTGTAACTATCCAACCAACTTATTGATGGGTAATGTCGCGCATTTGCCAAAGATTTATCAAGTGCCCAAAAACAACGGATGAACCTTTTAGTAGCTGTTGTTACAGGTTCTGAGAAATCTCCACCAGGAGGAGAAACAGCCCCAATAATCGAGATTGAACCATTTTTGTCTTCTGAACCAAGGATTTTGACTTTTCCGGCACGCTCGTAGAACTCGGATATTCTTGAAGAAAGGTAAGGCGGAAATCCCTCTTCAGCCGGCATTTCTTCAAGACGTCCGGAGATCTCCCTGAGCGCTTCGGCCCATCTTGAGGTGGAATCTGCCATAAGCGCCACGTTGTAGCCCATATCTCTGAAATACTCGGCTATTGTTACGCCTGTGTATATTGAAGCTTCACGTGCAGAAACAGGCATGTTAGATGTATTGGCGATGAGAATAGTTCGTTCCATCAAAGGTTTTCCACTTCGTGGATCCATTAACTTTGGAAATTCTTCAAGGACTTCCGTCATTTCATTACCGCGTTCACCACAACCTATGTACAATACAATGTCCGTATCGGCCCATTTTGCAAGTTGATGTTGTGTCACGGTCTTACCAGTTCCAAAACCACCAGGTATCGCAGCCGCCCCACCTTTACTTATGGGGAAAAAGGTGTCTATGACTCTCTGCCCTGTCACTAATGGTTCCGAGGGAGCTAATCTTTCTTTATAAGGTCTGGAAACGCGTACTGGCCATCTCTGGTAAAGCTTGACTTCATGTTCCTCGCCTTCAGATTTAACTATCATCAAGACAGTGTCAATCGTATATTTCCCAGATTTCTTGACTTTTGTTGCCTTTCCAGAAATATTGGGAGGAACCATGATTCGATGTTCTACCGCTGAAGTCTCTTTTACCTTTGCCACTATTTGACCTTCCTTGACTTCGTCATTTTCATTAACCAGGACTTCAACATCCCATTGTTTCTCGAAATCAAGAGACTCTGCAGTTATTCCCCTTTGTAAAAAATCACCGGATTTTGTTCTCAAAACTTCCAATGGTCTTTGTATACCATCAAAAACACTGCCTATGAGTCCAGGTCCAAGTACAACTGATAAAAGCTCACCGGTTCCTTCAACAGGTTCCCCTGGTTTAAGGCCGGATGTTTCCTCGTAAACCTGGATCGTTGCCGTATCACCTTCAAGTACTATCACCTCTCCAGTCAACTTCAACTTTCCAACCTTTACCACTTCATGCATCATAGCTCCTGTCATTTCCTTCGCTTTAACAACAGGACCATTTATCATGTAAATCTTACCTGTTTTCTTATTCACACTGCATCACCTGTCATGATTTAAGTTTTGATAATAGTACAGAAGAAAATCTTTCCCTGATCTCTTTAAACTTGTTCTCAAGTGTGTTTTCAATGATCACACGACCATCTTCCGTTTCTGCTATTACTCCACCACTGATGTCTACATCTTTTTTTGAAAGATCGATTTCAACATCTTTCATTTCTTTTTTCAAAGTGTCGAGGATCTTTTTGATCGAAGGCTTATCTTCCTTTCTGACTTTTACAACAACTTTATTCTCTCCAAGGGCTGTGATTGCCTCAACAGTGGCTCTTTTAAGAAAATCCACATAAGCCTTGTCATTTGTAATTCCATTTATTTTTCCTTTTAATTCATTGATAGCGCTTCTTAAAATTCCATTTTGAGCATCCATAAGCATCTTTGAGCATTTAGCAGAAGTTTGGGATGTCTCACGACGTATCAACAAATCAGCACGTTTTTTTGCCTCTTCAACGATCTCGTTGTAACTGTCGTCTGCTTTAGCAATATAACTCTTTTTTATTTCTTCCACGTGCTTTTGGGCATCTTTCACAATGGCATCGGCGTCAGAAATCGCCATTGACTTGACATACTCTTTCAAGGAACCTAATTTTTTTTCGATATTCACTTCATTTTCACTCCTATCGCTTCCCGAATGTAACGAGTAATAAAGTCTTTGGGTCTTCTGGTTCCATGTCTGTCTGGGATGATCGTTAAAAGAGGAAGCGACTTCGATGTCCTTAATCGACGCACTGCTTCAGGAACGAGAGTCGCTATCTTCTCAGTCACAAGAATTATTCCGACATCTTTTTTCTTTTCAATTTCGCTCAGCAAGGATAGAATCTCTTCCTTCTCATGAACAACGACACCCTTAACACCAACCAATCTCATTCCAATCTGAGTGTCTATATTGTCGCTAATGAGAAAGAATTTCATCGTGCTCAAACCCTTCCCAAAATCATTATAGAGATGATCAAACCATATATGGCAACGCCTTCGGCGAGTCCAACATATATAAGTGTTCGACCAAGCATATCAGGTTTTTCACTAACGGCACCTATGCCAGATGCTCCAGCGATTCCTACACCAATTCCTGCTCCCATTGCGGCTAAACCAGTAGAAAGACCGGCACCGATGTATGGGAGACCATGATTGATATTCGCTGTGACGGAAGTTGCCACAGAACTTGTTGTAGCGGCAAAAGCATGCCCGTCTGGAATCAGAGAAAGAATGGCAAATGTCATGAAACTGAACAAAGAAACCATGTTAATTCCCAGGGTTCTCTTGCCCACTTTCACAGGGGAGTTCACACGCTCCATAACCCTTTTGTTGTTGAAAATTATTCCGAGAACTATGGTGGTGAACACGACTAAAGACATCAACACGAATGAAACAAACATTTTAAAACTCCTCCCTTCAAACTTTATTCATTACAAGTATGGATACTATGAGAGCTCATAAGTTGCGACCCCATTCGCGAGTTCTGCGAAAATCATGGATTTTCCACACATTCCACTGTTCAAACGACCGACCTTTATTGTGAAATGTCATCAACTATTCCGGTTCCCCAGAACGCACCAATGTATCCGAGTTCTGCAGAACTAAGTGACTTCATCGATGACGATACTGAAGAGTTTATAGCTGCGCCATTGCTTTATCCAGAGTAAGGAATAACACGAGAAGAGCAAGGCCTATGGTGATATTCCCAACAAGAGCTGCGTATCTGATCAATTTTACATCCGAGGTCTCTTTTTTTCGTTTTTTTTGCGCTTTTAGCATGTTTCTTCTGAGAATTAGAAAAGATATCAGCATCATCAAAAAAACCAAAAAAACAAGAAACTGAAAAATCGTCATTCAACATCATCTTCCCGGAAAAGAAATGGATGAAAATCTTTTCCACCGGCTTCAAAAAATTTGGTGAAAAACTCATAATATACAAGTCTGAGATCCTGGATGAAAACAACTAATCCTTCAAGACCAACAAGTATTAACTGCCCGAGAAGGAATATGATTATAGCCCACACTCCTCCACCCGGAGATGGTAGGACCATTAATGCCATAACCCAAAAAGCAAGGAACAAAGCTCCGTGCATCAGTGCAAATGCTGCAAGTCTTACATATGATATGGCATTGCTCAAAAAGGAGATGAGCGTTTCAAATATTCCAAATCCAGATTCAACCCAAAACCCCTTTGGCAAAGAGACTTTTTGTCGCGAAACGAGCTGCCCAAGAATTTTTTTGAAAAACATCGCGATCAAGGCCGCAATCAAAACAACGGTTAACATTATACCGTTGAAAGGAATATTTCCTCTGATGAAGTAGAAAGAAACGGCTACGATCGAAGGCCAATAGAAAACCAAACCAGCTATGCCTTGTGCACTGAAAATAGCCTTTTCCAAATTTCTTTGTCTGAAGCCGTTGATGATGTTTAAAATCATACCAAAACTCAACATGCCTATCCCAAAATATATTGAGACGACAAGAAGTTGATTTATTTGTAAAATAGGTCTCAACCATAGAGCTGGTATCCAATCTTCAAAGCCAAAAACAGAACCGTACATAAAACCAAAGAAAACAGACGATAACGCTGCGCTCATCATAACTGTTCCGAATTTTTTAGAGCCCTTTTTGTTCATGAAATAGCCAAAAAGAAAAAGTATCGTACCATGGCCAATATCTCCAAGCATAAAGCCAAACATGAATATGAAAAAAGCGGTGACGTACGGTGTTGGATCTATTTCATTGTAATTCGGAGTTCCAAACATCTTGGTTATGAGTTCGTAACCCTGGAAAAGAAAACCTTTGTTTTTGAGTTTAACCGGAACATCGATTTTTTTATCCTTTTGAATCGATTCAGCTGATTTGTCGATCATCAAGACTTTCCCGTCTAACTTCTTACCAAAATCCTCAACGTCGTCTTTTGGCATCCATCCGCTTATGAAATAAAGGTTTTGCCCTGGTGTGGCATCGTTGAAATTTGCAAGATCGTAAACTCTTTTGTGCGCAAGAACGGTTGAATAAACCCCGTCAATGAATTCCTTGCTGGCGTACAGGACTTTCTTTATCGCACTGTCCCTTTCCTTTATGGATAACTCAGTGATTTCTATCAAGGACTCGATTCTTTCTTTGACTTCAAAAGGAGTTCCTCTATAATCAACAGGCAATTTGTCTTCTTCAAAATAGGCAGATTGGAGGATTTTGTGAGCTTCAGTCATGAAATCTGGCGTGGTAAAGACAAAGATCCAGGAATTGCTCTCGTCTCTGTTCACTTCAAGGACAAGAATTGGAACTTTGAGCAAAGACTCAACGAGCGCCTCGTAATGTCTCAGTGGAACTCTACCAAAGAGCAGTTTTACTCTTCTAAATTCAGCAAGGTTCTCAAGTTCAACGTTCAAATTAGCAAGAATTTTGACGTGAAAAAGTACTTTCTTATATTCTTTTAATTTTTTGCTAAGTTCATTTCTTTTTTCCAAAAAAGACTTTACTCCTTTGTTCATAAGGCGAAATCTTTTAATTGTAGCTTCGACATCTAAATTTTCTTTGAGTTTAACCTGTCTTTTATCGAACAGAGGCTTATAACCAGTGATTTTTAAAAAGTTAGTCATCTCGTTGTACAATTCTTTGTAAGGATTCTCGCTTTTTCCCTGAAAGAGTTCCCCAGCTATTTCATCGTCAACGATATCTTTAAATTGTATAGGTTCAAATTCATCAGAAGAAATAAGATTCAAATGAACTTTTTCTAATTCTTCCCGAGAAAAGGCAAGTGTTACATTTTCCATTTTCGTCACAGCCATAAAATCACCTCAAAACGATCTTATAAGATAATCCTTTATCTCGTCAGGCTTCATACCATATCTTACGCCTTCCGTAATAGTTATTATATCCATTATCTCATATTCCTTAATGTAGGAATAATGGAAAAAAGAAGCGATCGAAAATCCTCCAAATACGGACAAGGATTTTTTTGCTTTTTTATAAAGAAACCTCCTTAAACTTCGTGTTATCATATCAGGAGTTATACTCGCTATTCTGACATTCAAGTCTTTCAAAAGTTCTTTGTAAGGACTATCCGCAATAACATTTAAAACTCCATTAATATTAGCGGCATCACACAATTTGTGAAGATCTGAAACATTCAATCTGAACCGCATGGGTATGAGAGAATTGTAAAGTTCTTCTGGCTTTAGACTGTAAAATTCCTTTGCCCGCACGATCCACTCCACATTTGTAAGTTCCACACGTTCTCCAACCATCTCTTTTATCACCAGGGAGTCACCGGATTTCAGATTAAGTGTAGCCTTCAAAATTCCAAAAAAGAGCCACCTATCAAGTGCATTTTCAATTGCTCCAACTAAATTTGGTTGCTCACTTTTGTAACTTGCAAAAATATTTCTGATCACTTCTTGATATGGTGTGTTTTCCAAATTGCCGAGTATTTCCTCTTTAGTTGAAGACGAAGCAACTTTCATCGGATCGATAAGAGCTTTATTTCCTATATCGTAAAACTTCCCTTTCAATTCCTGAATGTTCTTTTTAGCTTCCGATTCCATCAGAGCGTTTCTTATCGCAAGTTTCAAGTTATCCACTTCGTATCTTCTTAACAAGTAGCTTGCAAAAGCTCTGTCGAGTGTGACAAAAAAGGTGAGGAACTTTCTCACATCTTTAACAAGATCGGCTTTCAAGATAGTCTCAAGGTCTCTCCTGTGAATTTCCTCAGTATTAACGTCTTTCAGAGCACCGGAGTACATCATGGTTTCTTGAAGGTACTTCGTGATTTCTGAAACCGATTCTTTAGTCATCAAAGCATCGTAATCCTTTTTTTTAAGGAACCTGCTTGCCATAGCAGCCAATTTAGCACTTACGCCAGCGTAATTCAGAATGCTACCCATTTTTTCTCCCATGTAAGATCTCAGAAACGAATTCAGAGATTATGTCGTCCTTGATCTTGGAGTAGTTTTTTCTTATTAATTCGATTTCATCATTGGTATTCTTTATCATCTCATCTGATTGAGATTTGGCTTCCGCTTCAGCTTTTTCAACCATATCTTTGGCAACTTTCTTCGCCTCATTTATTTTCGAATTCAAAAGCGCTTTACCTTCTTTATCAGCAGCTGTTATCATCTTTTTCGCTTTTATCTTTGCCTCATCTACAAAATTTCTGGAGTCTTTTTCAGAGGCTATCAATTCTTTGACTATATTTTCCACTTCCAATTCTAAGACCTCCTTTCGCAGTTATTACTTTTTGGCTCGATCGCAAAAATGGAATTGTTTCACTTTAGAACTCTCAGAATGGTCGTAAAACTCATCAGATGAACTCTTGTATTATAACACCTTGGTATGATAAACTCATATTTTGTAGTTTCTTTTAAGTTTTTTTGATATTCCCTTAAAGCTCCCAAATGGTCGCAGAGTGAAAAGAAAAATTCATTGTAATGGTTGCAATTTCGCTCCCAAAATAAAGTAATCCTCGCTCATATCTCTCTTACATACACACATTTGTTGTGTCAAATCGCAAATATGATATAATTATTGAAAAAGTAAGAGGTGAAGCGATTTGTCAAAAACTTTTTATGTTACAACACCTATTTATTACATAAACTCCGATCCTCACATTGGTTCTGCTTACACGACAATCGTTGCCGATGTTGTCGCAAGATACAAAAGAATGATGGGATATGACACTTTTTTCTTAACTGGCACAGACGAACATGGCCAACATGTGTTGAATTCGGCTCGAGCTGCTAAAAAAGATCCTAAGGTATTTTCAGACGAACTTAGCAGGCGATTCGTCGATCTTTGGAAGGGACTTGAAATATCAAATGACGCCTTTGTGCGAACCACGGATGATTACCATGTGAAAACCGTTCAAATGTTCTTTCAAAAAATGCACGACAAAGGAGACATCTATATCGGAAAATATGAAGGTTGGTATTGTGTTAACTGTGAAACATTCTGGACAGACAAAGATCTTGATGAAGATAAAGTTTGTCCAACATGCCATAGACCTTTGGAACACGTTGAAGAAGAGAACTACTTTTTCAGACTTTCAAAGTACACAGAACCACTTCTGAAACATTTCAAAGAACATCCTGATTTTGTCGAACCGGATTTTAGACGAAATGAAATGATCAGAATCCTCGAGGATGGTCTTGAAGATATCAGTGTATCGAGAACATCCTTCGATTGGGGCGTTCCGGTGCCATTCGATCCTAAGCACGTCGTTTACGTGTGGTTTGATGCTCTGGTGAACTACGTTTCTGCCATAGGATATGGTTGGAATGAAGAGATGTTTAACAAATACTGGCCGGCTGATGTACATTTTATTGGAAAAGAGATAAATCGTTTTCATTCTCTTGTTTGGCCTGCGATGCTTATGAGTATGGAATTGCCTCTGCCTAAGAAGATCTTTGCCCATGGTTGGCTAACAGTAAATGGCGAAAAAATCTCCAAATCAAAAGGAAACGCGATAGATCCAAGAGTTTTGGTCAAGGCCTATGGAATGGATGCGGTGAAATACTACTTGCTTAGAGATATTCAATTCGGAAACGATGGGAATTTCTCCGAAGATAACCTTATAGTTCGAATAAATGCTGACCTTGCCAACGATCTTGGCAATCTTGTTCGCAGAACTCTTTCCATGATATCCCAAAACTTCGATTTTCTTCCAAATTTTTCGGAAATTGGGGCATATGACGATGAGCTCGAAAAACTCACGACTGAAACTATCAAAGAATATTTCAAATTCATGGACGAGTTCAATTTCACAAAGGCACTCACGAACATCTGGAAGCTCGTTAAGTTCGGAAATAAGTACATAGATCTGACAGAACCATGGCTCATGGCACATGATGATTCGAAGAAAGCGAGACTTGCAACAGTTCTTTATAACCTTTCAGATTTGATAAGAAATGTTGCGATCATGCTTTCACCGATATTGGTGAAAACGGCTGACAATATACTTAAGAATATGGGCCAAAGGTTTGAAGGCATTGAAACGCTTGGCTGGCATAAGACAGTGCCCGGAGTCAAGATCACGGTGGGAGAGCCACTTTTCCCAAGAATAGATACTAAAAAATGGAAAAAGGTGATAAATATGACAAAAGAAGAAGACAAAAAAATAGAGGAAAAATCACAAGTAACGATAGACGATTTTGCAAAACTCGATCTCAGGGTAGCGCGGATCGTTAAAGCTGAGCGTATTCCAAAATCGGAAAAACTCTTGAAGCTTATTCTCGATGTTGATGGAGAAGAACGTCAAATAGTTGCAGGAATTGGCAAAGTTTACACTCCAGAATCTCTGTTAGGGCGAGAAATAATAATCATATACAACCTTAAGCCAACAAAACTCATGGGAATAGAGTCGAATGGGATGCTTTTAGCTGCGAAAGATTCTGACAAGTTGAGGATCTTAACGGTTGATGGACAAATAGATACTGGGGCGAAAATATCGTGAGGTGTGAATTGTGGAAGAAATAATAGAGAAATCGATTTCCGATGAGCTCGTTGAATCGTATATAAATTATTCTATGAGCGTCATCATAGGCAGAGCCATTCCGGAAGTGAGAGATGGCCTTAAACCTGTGCAGAGACGCATACTTTACGGAATGTATCAGCTTGGACTCAAGAGTGGCGGTTCAACTAAAAAGAGTGCGAGAATAGTTGGAGAGGTGATGGGAAAATATCACCCACACGGTGATATGGCCATTTACGATTCACTTGTAAGAATGTCTCAAAATTTCACGATGCGATATCCAATCGTTCACGGCCAGGGCAACATGGGGTCAATAGATCGAGATCCGGCTGCAGCGATGCGCTACACCGAGGCAAAGCTTTCGAAGATAGCCGAAGAGATGATAGCAGATATAGAAAAAGATACGGTGGATATGATCCCGAACTTCGATGAATCTTTGAAAGAACCTGTAGTTATGCCATCAAAAATGCCGAATCTCTTAATGAATGGAGCTTCCGGTATAGCCGTTGGAATGTCTACTTCTATACCTCCGCACAATCTCACAGAACTTGTGGATCTCATGATCGCTCTTGTAGACAATCCGGACACCAGCATTTCAGAAGTGGCCAAGATGCTGAAAGGTCCCGATTTTCCAACAGGAGCCATTATTATGGATGCAAAAGCCATCCGTAAGATCTACGAAACAGGTCATGGATCGTTAATCATTAGAGCAAGAACACACTTCGAAGAACACAAAAATCGAACAAGAATAATCGTTACGGAAATACCATACAGTGTGTCAAAGGCTGCTCTCATAGAAAGCATCGCCGACTATGCCAAAAATACGAAAGAACATTCCATAACTAATATACGGGATGAATCGGACAGAAAAGGACTAAGAGTTATGATTGAGCTTTCTCGTGCTGCAAATCCCAATGTTGTACTCAACAGACTTTACAAGCATACTCCCTTGCAGATACACTTTCCGGTAAACATGCTTGTAATAGATCATAAAAAGCCCAAAGTTATGAATCTGAAACAATTGGCTATGGCTTTTATTAACCATAGATACGAGATCATAAAGCGTAGAAGCGAATTCGATCTGGAAAAGTGCTCAAGGCGTGCTCACATTGTTGAAGGCCTCATAAAAGCTTCGCGTGCAATCGGAACAGTTGTGGATGTGATCAAGGGTGCAAAAGATGTGGAAGAAGCCAATCAAAAACTTGTAAGTGTGCTTAAAATATCGGTAGAGCAGGCGAAAGCTATTCTTGACATGAAACTTCAACGTCTCACTTCACTTGAACATCATAAACTCGATGAAGAATACAAAACACTGGTAGATCGTATGTCAAAACTTCAGTCAATCCTGGGTTCACCTGAAAGAATCAGGGAAGAAATCAAGAGTGAGCTTATTGAAATAAAGTCTAAATACGGTGATGAAAGAAAAAGTGAGATCACGAACAATCTGGAAATCATAAATACCGAAGACATGCTTACAGATGACGAGTTGATAGTAACCGTTACTCATAACGGGTACATATCTTCTACGAATTTGAACTTATACAAGAGTCAAAATCGTGGAGGAAAGGGAAACATTTCTTTAAGAACGCGTGATGGAGATTACGTTGAGCGTTTCTTCATAACGACTCGGCTGAGCTACACGATGTTCATAACGAATTTTGGTAGAGCCTATTTTGTGAAGAACTACAATATACCGGAGAACAGTAAAGGAAGCAAAGGAAAACTCATACTGAATTATCTGAACCTTTCTCAGAATGAAAATGTCAAATCGGTGCTCTCACCCGGAAGAGAAATAAGTGGCGCAAGAGATCTTCTGATAGTTACGAAAAAAGGCCGCATAAAACGTACTCCTTTGGAGAATATTTCTGTTAGAACAAACGGAGTGTACGTGATTAAACTCGAAGAAGGAGACGAAATAGTTGATGCAAAACTTACCGACAACGATTCAGATAATACGATTGTGGCTCTTGCAACACTCAAAGGTATGTTGATCTCTTTCAACATAAAAGAAGTGCGAAGGATGGGACGTATGGCGATGGGAGTTACCGGGATTCGCCTGCATAGTGGGGATCAGATCGTCTCCATGATCGTGTCTGACAGAAAAGACGTTCAACTTTTAACACTCACCGAGAATGGATATGGAAAACGCACAAAATTCGAAGACTACCGTATCCAGCACCGTGCAGGATATGGACTGAAAAACTTAAGATTAACTGAAAAGAATGGTTTTGTCGTCTCCGTTAGACCTGTGGTTGATTTGGATGAAATCGTTGCAGTTACAGCGATGGGAAAAGCCATACGTTTCAAGGCTAACGATGTTTCGATCACAAGTCGTATAACTCAAGGAGTCAAATGCGTCAAGCTAAACGAGGGTGATAAGGTAGTTGCCTTTGCAATTGCAAGGGATTGATCTGGATTGAAAGTTGCTTGTGTCGTCGAATATGTTGGAACGGCCTTTCACGGTTCTCAATATGAACGTGATGTTCGAACAGTTCAAGGTGAATTGAATAAAACGCTTGAAAAGATTTTCAAACAACATGTGAAAACCGACATGGCTGGTAGAACCGACGCTGGCGTACATGCGAATTATCAAGTTTTTTCTTTCAAGAGGATCAACAAGAGGATGACGGAGAAAAACATAAAAGAAGCGCTGAATTCGTTGCTGCCAAAAGATATGCACGTTAGAGATGTTTGGTTCACCTCTGATGTTTTTAATCCACGCAGTTGTGCTACCAAGAGGATATATCAATACTTTATATTTAACAATCCAGAAAAAAACATATTCCTTCGTGACAAAGTTTGGTGGTTTCCATACCCTTTGGATGTGGAAAAAATGCGCGAGGCTGCTCGATATCTGGAAGGCTATCATGATTTCACATCTTTTGTTTCAAAAGACAAGAATGATGATCGTAGTCCATGGAGACTTGTCTACAGGATCCGTATTGTCAGGATTTCTAAATTCATACTCGTACGCGTGGAGGGAAAATCTTACCTGAAACGTATGGTAAGAAATATAGTCGGAACTCTTGTAAAAGTTGGTGCTGGAACATGGGATCCCGCGTACGTTAAGGAAATTTTAGAAATGAAAGACAGAAGAAAAGCCGGGGCAACAGCTCCTGCGCATGGATTGTATTTGTACCGAATTTATTTCACAGATGGGAGCTCTTAAGGTTTGAAGAAAAGGCTCGATGAACTGCTAACCGAACGTGGAATATTCCCGTCAAAAAGCCGCTCTAAAGCTGAAATCATGGAAGGGAATGTGGTAGTTGACGGAATAGTCGTGTCTAAGGCTGGAAAATTCGTTGACGAGAAGGTAGAGATTCTGATCAAAAAGCGTAGCCCTTACGTTTCACGTGGAGCGTACAAATTGCTTAAGGCACTTGATGATTTCAGAATAGATCTGAACGGTAAGGTTTGTTACGATTTTGGAGCTTCCACAGGAGGATTCACACATGTTATGCTCGAACGTGGTGCGAGGAAGGTTTATTCCGTGGATGTTGGATACGGACAATTGGCGTGGAAACTGAGAAACGATCCGAGGGTGATCGTTAAAGAACGCACCAATGTGAGATTTCTTACACCCGAAGAATTCGATGAAGTTCCCGACTTTATTTCATGTGATCTTTCTTTTATATCCTTAAGACTCATCTTACCTGTTGTGAGGAATTTGTTGAATGGTAAAGGCGAGGCGATTTGCCTTATCAAGCCACAATTCGAAGCGGGACGTGAAAGAACAAAAAAAGGTGTCGTAAGGTCCAAAGAAGTACACGTGGATGTACTTGAGAAGGTTCTCAAATTCGCAAGAGAAATTGGATTCTCGATTTGTGGTCTGACTTATTCACCTTTAAAGGGACCGGCTGGGAACGTGGAATTTTTGGTCTTTTTGAATTTTGTGTGTGAATCGAAATTCAATGTAAGATCTGTAGTGGATTCTGCTTGGAAGAGGCTGTTGGAGGGATAAAAATGTCGTTCATAAATAAGATATTCGATCAAAACAAAAGGTATCTGAGAAGTTTCAAGAAGATCGTAGATGAAGTCAACGAATTTGAAAAAAAAGCAAAGATGCTGAATGATTCTGATTTTTTAAAAAAAACGGAAGAATTTCGTCAGAGGATCTCAAACGGAGAAAGTTTGGACGATATCATGCCAGAAGCCTTTGCGATTGTTCGTGAAGTCGCAAAAAGAACCATTGGCTTGCGTCCATTCGATGTTCAAATAATGGGAGCTGTTGCACTTCATCGTGGAATGGTTGCAGAGATGAAAACTGGTGAAGGGAAAACGCTCGTTGCGGTTATGCCGGCGTATCTCAATGCACTTGAAGGCAAGGGAGTACATATAATTACCGTCAACGATTATCTTGCGCACAGGGATTCTGAATGGATGAGACCTATTTACGAAACTCTTGGATTAACCGTTGGTGCTATCCAATCTGAAATGACACCTGAAAAGCGGCGGGAAATTTACAATTTGGATGTGACTTATGGAACCAACAACGAGATGGGATTCGATTATCTTCGTGATAACCTTGCATATCTTCCGGAACAACGTGTTCAAAGAGGTCATAACTACGCAATAGTGGACGAAGTTGACAGTGTACTCATAGATGAAGCGCGTACACCCTTGATCATTTCCGGACCAGCCGGAACTTCATCGAAGCTGTACAAAATGTTCGCTTCATACGCGAAGAAGCTCAAACCAGATGTGGATTTCAAAATGGATGAAAAGACGAAAAACGTTACTCTCACGGAAGAGGGCATAAAAAAGACTGAAAAGCTGATCGGAGTGAGCAATCTTTACGATCCACAAAATGTCGAATACAATTTTCACATGCTGAACGCACTAAGGGCCTTACACATGTACAAACGCGATGTGGATTACATAGTTCATGGCAATGAGGTTTTCATAGTTGACGAATTCACCGGACGTGTTCTTGAAGGAAGACGATACAGTGAAGGTTTGCATCAGGCTATAGAAGCCAAAGAAGGCGTAAAGGTAAACGAAGAAACGATAACATACGCAACTATAACTCTTCAAAATTACTTCTTAATGTACAAAAAACTTGCGGGTATGACTGGCACGGCATACACTGAAAGAGAAGAGTTCGATCAAATATACAACATGAAAGTCGTGGTTATCCCAACAAACAAACCGATCATTCGTAAGGATATGAACGATCTGATCTTCAGAAGCGAAAAAGAAAAGTTTGATGCCATAGTGGAAGATATAGTTGAAAGACACAAAAAAGGGCAACCTGTTCTTGTTGGAACTATCTCCATAGAGAAGAGTGAAAAAATCAGTCGAATGTTGAAAAAACGTGGTGTACCGCATGAAGTGCTAAATGCCAAACATCCAGAAAGAGAAGCGGAAATCATTGCAAATGCGGGATTGAAGGGATCTGTTACCATTGCCACCAACATGGCGGGCAGAGGTACAGACATAAAACCTGGCGATGGCGTAGTCGAATTGGGTGGATTGTACGTTTTGGGTACTGAAAGACACGAAGCAAGGAGGATAGACAATCAGCTCCGTGGAAGAACTGGAAGGCAAGGAGATCCCGGTGAAACGCGTTTTTATCTTTCAACTGAAGATAATCTTCTCAGAATATTCGGTGGAGACAAAATGAGATCTCTCATGAACACATTGAAAGTTAAGGATGGCGAAGCCATTGAGCACTCCATGCTCAGCAAACTTATAGAACAAGCTCAGAAAAAAGTCGAGGGTATACACTTTTCGATAAGAAAACATCTTCTTGAGCTTGATTCAGTGCTTGACAGACAAAGAAATGCTGTTTACGCGCACCGTAACTGGATACTTAGTGGAACTGATGTTGAAAATCATCTTATGGAAATATTCGAAGACGTTGTTGATAGAAGAATCGAAAAATATTGTCATGACAGGTATTCGGATAACTGGGATCTTAAAGGCTTAGAATCAGAATTGAAGCCGATTTTTCCGTTCTTAAATACGGATATAGAAACAGAAGATCTCCAATCCTTTAAGTCGAAAATCATGGATGAGATCAAGGAAAATTACGAGCACAAAGTTGACGAAATCGGAGCTGAACAATTTCCAAATATCATAAAGTACGTTATGCTGCGTGTCATAGATGAAAGATGGAAGATGCATCTTCAAAGTGTAGATCATCTTAAAGAATCCGTGAACCTCAGAGCATATGGCCAAAAAGATCCGGTTATAGAGTTCAAACGTGAAAGTTACAAAATGTTTGAAGAAATGGTGGATGGCATGTACGATGACATTTCATCTATAGCTTTCAGAATTGTAGTTGTTGACGAGCAAAAAGAGAAGGAACGCGCCAGAAAGGAATTCGCCATTCTACAAACTCAGCACGATGACTTTTCCATGTCTCCTGGAAAATCTGGAAAGAAAAAAACGGGAACAACTTCCAAACGAAAGCGAATGCGCGTAAAACGGTAAAAATCTGGGAGATGATATGAATATGATAAGCTACGATCTAAGGGTCAAGGTAGATGACATTAAAAAGCGATTCAATGAAATAAAAAAGGTTTTCGATGTTGAAAAAACCAAGAAAGCTATTGAAGAATTGGTGAAGAAAACCTCTAAAAGTGAGTTTTGGAACGATGCTAAAAATGCTCAAGATACCTTAAAGCAACTCAAAAGTTTAAAAGATAGGTATGAAAAACTTCGTAAAATGGAGTCGAAGATAGAGGATTTAGAAATAGGAATTGAATTGGCTGAAGACGATGCAGAATTGATGAAAAATCTTGAAGAAGACGCGGAAGAAGCGAAAGAGATATTAGAGAAATTCGAAATGAGCATGATGCTCAATGGTAAATTCGACGACTTGAACTGTTACCTTTCAATACATTCCGGAGCCGGAGGGACCGAATCACACGATTGGGCGCAGATGCTCTTAAGAATGTACACACGCTGGGCTGAAAAACATGGTTTTGAAATTGAAGAGATAGATCTTCAGCCTGGAGAGGAAGCCGGCATAAGCAGTGCCGTACTTCTCATAAAAGGAGAAAACGCTTATGGACTTTTAAAATATGAACGTGGCGTTCACAGACTTGTCAGAATATCGCCATTTGACGCTGCCAAAAGACGTCATACCTCCTTCGCTTCGGTAAACGTTATTCCGGAGTTTAAAAACGAAGTAGAGGTCGAAGTAAAAGATGAAGACCTCAAGATCGATACTTACCGTTCGTCAGGCGCTGGTGGACAACACGTTAACAGAACCGATTCTGCGGTGAGGATAACACATTTGCCAACGGGAATAGTGGTAACATGTCAGAACGAAAGATCACAGTTTCAGAACAAAGATGTTGCCATGCGAATACTCAAAGCGAGACTTTATCAATTGGAATTGGAGAAACGTGAACAAAAGCTTCGTAAAATTCAAGGAAACCTCAAAGAAATAGGCTGGGGAAGTCAGATAAGATCTTACGTGTTTCAGCCATACACTATGGTTAAAGATCACAGAACAAATCATGAGACTGGAAACATTCAATCAGTCATGGACGGTGAGATAAACGATTTCATATATGCGGAGCTTGTCTTCTTCGCAAAAAACAATCTTGGTAGTGATATTTGAGTTATTTTTGGCAGTTAGCGCTTTCTCAATTCCAGTTTACGTTTCCGTTCAAAATGGTGTGAATGCCAGTTATGCAACTGAAGTCAGAGTATGGAATGATGAATTTTGGGATTCGTTGGGACGTATGTGGGGACTTTTTCCAACAAGACCAGTTTACATGATGATAGCAAAAGGCAAATTCGGGCCAGAAATGGGATTTACCATTTCTTATCCAGATAGTTTTCGGGTTCTTATCGAAATTAACTATCCAATTTCTGAGATGCGAGCAACTGTTGCTCATGAGCTCATGCATGTTTTTCAGTTTGCGTGGATAAAACGTTACAGGAAAATGATGCCCTTATGGATTATGGAGGGGTTAGCAACCTGGTATGGAGGAAAAGAAGGTACATACACGAGTCCTATCGGAGGTAATCCATTTTTGTTCTGGTCTGTGGACGTTTTGAAATATCGTGAGTATCCTTCAACCGAAGAATCAAAGGGAGAATACTATTCAGAAGTTTACGCTCTTTTCAATGCGATCAACGAACGAACCGATCTTGAAAAGAAACTTCCCATTCTTCTTAACGATGTTAGAAAGGGCGACACCTGGCAAGAGGCTTTTTCCAACATACTTGGCGAGAATTTCAATGAATTTTACAATCGATGGAGAAAACACATTCTGCTTGTTGTGATCGTGAAATTCGCATCATTTTGGGCACTATGGATGGGTCTTCCAATTTTTTTACTCGTAATCCTCTTCATCAAGTATTTTCACCATCGTGGTATTGACGATGTCAAAATTGCAGACAACGACGTTGAAAATTTGGAGAAGCTTTATGGTAAAGACTACTGGAAGGATAACAATTACAAATGAAACGTGTAACGGTTATAGCTGGCCAGGGTAGCCAAAATTACGGGGAAAAGCTGACGTACATGCAAGTATCCGAGATACTAAAAGACAAAGCTATGGAGTTCATAACTCCCATGACGCTTCATGATGCACTTAAAAGCATTAGAACATCAAATGGGATTATATTTGCCGGAAGAAGAGTGCGAAACGGTGTAGATGCCCTGGATGTTGTGAATTTGGCATTGGAATTGGAAAAACCAGTGTTTTTATTCGGAGTGGAACTTGGAGATATGGGAAAGACAGGATTGAAGAGATTCTCTACCTCTTTGATGAGTCCACTCGTTTCAGGATTTCTAACTGACGCTCCATCTGTAAAATGGGCCCTCTTTTGGTCAAAGCGTAAAATCGAAGTTGGAGCAGATCTTGCCCATATTTACCTTTTGAACCACGTTAAGCGCAAGAAAGCAAAATATGCCGTATTTGCTCCAAGAATTATGGGAACTCTTCATAAGTACAAAGAGTACAATTGGTTTCCCAAAGTGGATGTGAGGATAATCGTTGCAAATCCAATGGATTCCAGTATAGCAGTTGAGGTTTCTCGCCACGTTAAAACAGATGAGATTGTAATTCTCAGCGATGCTGAAGATATAATGGACACTGTGGCCAACGCAAAATTCGTTGTATCAGAAAGATTCCATGTTTCTCTCACCGCTGAAAGCTTTGGAGTTCCTTTTATTCATATAGGAAGAAGAGCTATGAGATATTTCGGAGAAAAATTCATTGATAATTTTTCCATTCCGGACGATGTTGAAGTCGCTTTGACTTTCTCAAAACTTAGCGACGAAATACCGAGCTTCTATTCGGATTTCAACAATGAAGTACAGATACGCTATGAACGAATGCTGAAGGAATTGGAAAGATTTTTGCTTCTTATTTGAATGAATCGATGTACGGGCGATTTACACCCATACATCATCGTTGTTCTTCTTCGTCTAACAAGCGCCTTTCGCCTTTAAGCTTTTGAATCTCAGTTACGTCTTGAACTACTTCAAGAACGCCGAAATAATCACCATTTTTATCGTAAATGGGGAAGTACCTTATGTACAGAAACTTGTCTTGATAATGTATCCAAAAATCTGCAGATTTTCTCTTCTTCGCTCTGAAGTCGTCCAGGATTTTCTGCACTATGTGGACACTTTTAGGCGGATGGCAATTTTGGACTTTTCTTCCAAGATCAAGCTCCACTCGAGGAAAAGCATGTTGTTTTCCCATTGGAAGATTGAAATACGTCACAACATCATCTTTATCCACAAAAGTTATATCGAGCGGGATGTTGTCGAGTATGTACAAAAGAGTCTCAGTGTCTAAATCCTCGAATAGCTCTTGTGTGTCTATTTTATCGATTTCACTCACCTTCTAAAACCTCCTTCGGCAGCTCAAAATACCCAAGTCTATCCGATTCGCGCTGTATATCTTTCCAATCTTCCTCGGATAATATATCAAGTGCCACATTATACAATATTTCTTGCTCTTTTTGTGTGTGCTTGATGAAAGTCTCTACCAAGTAGGTGAAAGCGCCTTGAAGATAGTCCACGAATTCATCGTATGGCATGGATGGAATTTCGGAAAGTAATTTCTCTATTTTACCTCTTTTTTCTTTCATTCTTGTATGTTCATCCCACATTATGGCAGGAGGCTCTTCTACTCCGTATTTTTCAAGCACGGGAAAAAGGGTATTTTCTTGTCGAACATCGTGATTTTCAGATGATTTCAGATTTTTCATTATCGTTTTCAATTTTTCGATCAGATCTTTTGCATCATCGTAACCCGATCGTTCTTTCATATCACGAGATATTTCCAATCCCTGTTCAAACCATAACATCATGGCATCGTGATCTTTTATAAACCTCCAAAGTGGATGATCTCTTGATATCTTTCTTCGAGAACTCATAAGCTGGTTTTTGAACAATTCCAAATGAACATCGCAAGCTTTCATCAAATCTTGAATTGAATATCCCTCTTTGGTGAGTTCAGACTCAGCTACGGCAATGAGGATTGGATTCGCTTTTGAAACTATGTCCTTGAATTCTTTTTTGACATTTTCGACATTTTCTCCTTCTTCGAAAAGCTTTTTCATAAGAGTTTTAAGTTGTTCTTTGATTTCGTTCGTGGATTTAACCGATTTTTCGTACTCTTTACCATTGCCAATTTCACCATTTTTCACACCATCATCTATCATTTTCATCAATTCTTCAAAGGTCATTGAGTGCTTTTTCGCGATCTTGTTGAGAGTTATTTTCGGTGCCATGACTTGAACCACAAGTGTGTTTTTTAAAAGCTTCAACTTTGGATTTTTGCTCGCAAGATACGATGTAATACCAGGATAATCTTTTATGACTTCTGATAGTTTGGTACTCTTCTTGTAAGGCAACATTTTTCTTTACCCCTTTCTAAAGTAGACTATTTTTATCTACTTTATTGTACCATAGGAATACAACGATGTCAACTAACCTAATTGCATTATTTAAAGTGATGAAATCTCTTGTTTTTGAGTGGTGTTTTCTCACAAATCAAGTCGGTGTTTTCTCTACTTTTTGGTTGGTGTTGACACGCTCTTTTTTATCCATTTGAGCTTGCATATTCTAGAGTGCACTTTCAAATTTCATTCTCAATGGTCTGTGTTTATGGAAAAAGCATAACACAAAACAATTCAAGCAAAAACAGCAGAGACACCCGAATTTGGGTGTCTCTGCAACAACCATTCATTTGCGTATTCACAATACTCAACTTGAGCTATTTAATCAGGAAAAAGAGAAGGATAAACATGATCATCGTGTACAACACATAAGAATATATATGTCCGTTCATCAAAGTGAGTGATAGGAATTTGGCCACGATTTCCGTTGCACGTTTCAATCCGCTGTAGAATAACGTTGTAACATCTTTGACTGAGACGTATCTTTTGTTTCCGACTTTTATTTCTTTCATGGAATACACTTTTCTCATTATGTACTCAAGTGTAAAAGAATAAGCCGGTGCTGTAAAGTACTCTTTCTCTTTTAGAGCTATACCGCCATTCCAGGCACTGACCCTTTTGACTTTTCTCAACTTTTGAAGGTAGAATGCCAGGGGAAACAGAAATAAAGTTCCGATAACGATTGTCAGAAATGTAGGCGAAACTACGCCAAAGACTGGATGAGAAGAAACGATGAGAAACGGTTTTGGAACTCCAAAGAGACCGGATAGAAAAGTTCCGTATCCGAAATATTTCAACATGTATGGAGAAAAAAAGCCCGTCAGCACAACGATGAGCGAAAGAATGATTTCCGAAAGTCTCATGGTAAATGATGGAATAGTTCTCGCTTTTTTGCCATGATCGTATCCGAGTGCCGTGTATCCTGTGAGTTTCACCATTGAAAACGCTGCCAATCCCATCGCAAGGGCTATCAATATGCCTGCGAATACGGCACTTAACCTGTCTAAGATGGATGGAAACTTGTACGATTGAAAGAGTGCTTCCAGTGTCATCCATTCTCCAAGGAATCCAATTAGTGGTGGAAAGGCACTGAAAGAAAGTCCGGAAATTAATATGGATATTGCCGGGATCTTTCCAACCGCTGTCCATACACCTCTAACGTTGTCTATGGTATCTTCCCCAAGTGCTTCCTTCGCCTGACCTACCGCCATGAACAAGAGAGACTTGGTCGTGTTGTGGGCAAAAAGCAAGATAAGCGTCGTGATCATGGCAAAAGAGGACAAAACTGCCAAATTCGCGCTGTACGCAACCACGGATAATCCCAGCGTTGCAAGAATCATCCCGTTATTTTCAACAGTTGAATACGCTGGCAATATTTTGAGTCCCTTCGCAGCTGCAGCTTGTAATGCTCCCCAAAATGCAGAAAATCCGCCAAAGATCATTGCCAACACACCCCACCATTCGGGTTGACCGGCTATGGATAGTACTCTTACCAAACCGTAAACACCCATCAAAGTCAGCGGAGCACTCAAAAACGCGGAAACGTTTGAAGGAGCCCGGGAATGTGCACCTATAAGCCATGTGTGTAACGGATAGATACCCATTTTTGCCATGAACGCTATCGTGGCCATGAGCAAAAAAATCCAGTTTCCGTGTGATCCAACGATCGCGAGTGAATGATTTTCAAGATACAAAGATGCAAAGGCAACAAGCAATGAAACAGTTGAAATTTCACCAAACGCAAGAAATTCAAACGCTTCTTTGAAAGAATGTTTATGTTCCATTATCAAAAGATAGGAAAAAACGGTGGCTATTTCCCACCCACTTATAAATGTTAATGCGTCTCGGGCTATCAGAACGAGAAACATTCCAAAGAGTGCAGCGTTGAAAAAAACGGGCATTTTTTTAGAATAATTCATGCCGTAATCTATGGAATACAGCGAAATTGTAAACCATGATATCGATGCGATAAGTAAAAATATCGCACTTGTATGGTCGACTCCCACGCTCAAGTTAAATCCGTTGAAGAGCACAAACACATTGGATGTAAAAGAAGTATGCATACCTGCTACAGCAGCCAAAAACGGGAAAGCAGATCCAATAGTTGCCATGATGTAGCTCACCTTCCTGTAAAATGTTGTCAGTACTCCAAGTGCGAAAAATATGAAAGAAAAGTATATGTAAATCATGTTAATCGATCCTTCCAGATATTTTTAAAAGAATGGCAAGGATCTCTGAAGGGTCAAGACACCCGTTCACACTTGTCACAACATTTGGAATTTTTAATTCATCAGGGTCTATTCCGCTACTTTCGCATCCTTTCAAAAGCATGACGCCGAAAGGCTCTGGAATTTGATTCACCATTTCCAGAAGAGGAGCGATCATCTTCTTCGTTGGTTTTCCCAAAACGATCAACAAATCCGCATGCCGCGGAGAAGCTGCAAAATACATACCAAATCTGTGAACGTTGTACTTTGGAGTTTGAAGTGCCCGCATTTCAAAATTGAGAATGTTAGAATTTCCCACATCTATCGTGTAGATGTGAAGAGATCTTTTGAAAATTTTCATCCTTTTCACATCTGTTTTAGTCGCATATTTTTTATTTTCAGTTAAAACCTTTGATATCCCGATCATTGGCCACCATTTCATCTGTATCCCTCCTCATCTCGCCGCGTCTGAAAAGTTGACGCCGAAAGATTCCACCACAAATGGGAAATCCGTGAATATATTACCCACTATTGAATGTGCTATCGCTGACATTCCAAAGACGGAAGGAGTTGACACGTAGACATCCTTAATCTTGGAGTTCTCTATCTCAACGTGATAGACGATCGTTCCACTTGGGGATTCGCACCATCCAATTCCTTCACCACTTCCGATTGAATTTGGAGACGTTGTTTCATCGGCCAAGTTCAAATCATCGATCGTTTTCCTAACGAATTTCAAACTTTCAAAAATTTCTCCAGCTCGTACTTCCATTCTTGAAAGTGAGTCTCCCTCTTCATCCGATGTGATTTCAATTTCAGGGTACATTTCATCATAAGCTCTCAGATCCTCTTTCACTCCGCAAGCTCTTAAACTCGGACCGGTTAAACCTATGAGCTCCGCCTCTTTTGCATCCAAAGTGGCGGTAAGGTGTAACCTATCAATGTAGTTTCCGCTTGACATAGAATTCTCGTACAATTTCGAAAAAATGTTTTCGATCTTCTTTACGCGATCTGACACATCTTTTAACTCTTTGCGTGATGGAATTTTCAACACGTCTCCTATAGCGTTGAAATTCATCAGATATCTCGAATCTGAAAAGATTTTATTGGTAACAAGCGAGTCCTCAAAGAGACCCATGAGATGTGAGGCAAGGACTTGTTGAGATGCAGCTTGAGCAAGTCTGGATATCACATAAAGGTGATTGTAGATCCTCTCGAGTTCTAAGGCGATTGATCTTAAAAGTTCAACGTCTCTGGTTACCTTTATCTTCAAGGCATTTTCAACAGCTCTTGAGAAAGCAGTTGAGTGTGAAATGGCAAAGTTACCACATATCTCTTCCGAAAGTTTCAATGCATCGTTGATATCGGAGTTTATCATCCTCTCATCCAATCCCCGCCTCTTGTAAGAAGTGTCTATCTTTACAGATAAAATTCTTTCGCCATACGTGTAAAGATGAAAAATTCCCGCTTCTCCTATTCCACTTGTGACAGGACCGTATCTGAAGTCAAAAATGTCGTTGCCACTGATCTCTTCCTTCGATAGCACATCTTTTACGTACTCATTTCTACTCTCCAGAAGCACTGAATTTTCGAACTCACTCGCATTACCCTCTTGCACGAAAACTTTTCCATTTTCTTGAAGAATGAGATGCTCTTCACCATTCTGCCTGTAAGCGCCTAAGAGCTTTTTCATCTTATCATCCCTTTTGAAAGTATCTCCTGGATTTGTGGTATCAAAAAGACAACGAGAAAAGCGAGAGATGTGTTCACCATGGGAACTATCCTTCCAACTCTCTTTCTCTCCATTTTTCCACCGTCTGATTCGGAGAAGATCATCTTTCCAATCTTAAAATTCAAAGATATGAAAGCCAGCATCAGGAATGCTGCGAGCGTTAAAGTGTAAAAGAGAGGAAATTTTGAGAGCACGCCATAAACTATCATGAGTTCACCTATAAATGTGCCAAAAGGAGGCGTACCGGTAACGGCCATTGAAGAAAACATGAGTGTGTAAGCCGTAAAAGGCATACGCTTTGATATCCCTTTTACACCATCAATTTTGTGAGTTTTGTACCTTGCAAGCACATTTCCGGTAAGGAAGAAGGCCGATGATTTGGCAAAGGCATGCGATATCAACAGAACAATTGCCCCGATGAAGGCGTATTCTCCAAGGGATAAACCGATCAGGGCCATTCCCATATTTTCCATGGTTGAGTAGGCAAAAAGGCGTTTGTAATGTTTTTGAACCACCATTAACGTTGCGGCAACGAGGACTGTTAGAAATCCAAGTGCAAATGAGAAATTTCTAACACTCTCAACTGGCACAACTTGAAGTATTCGTGCTATGACATAAAGCGCTACGGGTAAGAGTACGCCGGAAAATATTGCGCTAACGGGTGCTGGTGCTTTGCCATGAACGTCTGGGAGCCATGTGTGCATTGGAAAGATCCCAGCCTTTGTTCCGTAGCCAACCACAGCCATCATTGAACCAAGTGTTAAAATCTTATCCGCATTTGTGATCTTCATAGACATGAGCATTGAAAATGAAAGTGTGTGTGTGGCACTGTATATGAACACATTTGAAAGCAGCGAGATTATGAGACCAGACGATACGATTATTATGTATCTCCAAGTCGCTTCTATAGCCATTTCATTGTTTTCAGTTGCTACCAGCAGTGCGCTCGTAACCGTCGTGGCTTCCACCCCTACCCACATCAACCCAAAATTGTTAACAGAAACTGTGAAGAACATTGTAAACGCGAAGAGATTCATCAAAAGGTAGTAAAAATTCTTCTCAAAAAGAGGATCCTCTATATATTTCATATACGTTGTCGAAAAGATGACTGTTGATGCGTATATGACGGATATCATGATGAGCATGATCTTCGAAAGACCATCGACATAGAGAAAACCATTTGAAAAATTCGGAAAAAAGATAGCGGCACCTGTCACAACTACTGTGGCAAAAGCAGATATCACAGAAATAACTTCCTCAAAATACGTACTT
>CAJXLN010000014.1 GCA_913056255.1 uncultured Thermotogae bacterium
ATCGCTTGCAAAGCGAAAAAAGATTTAGATTTCAAAGTTATAAAGTTGACGCACAGCTTGAGTTAATCTTTCATATCAATGCTATTTGATCATTTTCAGGCAAATCTTCCAACGCCCCTAAATCGCACAGGATCTTAAGATGTGTCTTGTTGAGAAGAGTCCGAGCTTTTAGATCTTCTACGGATTTGAATGGTTTTTTGTTTCTTTCTCTTTCTATGGACTTAGCCACTTTACCGCCAAGACCTGGAACTTTGTTCAAGGGAACCCTAAGAGCATTGTCCTCGATGGTAAAGCGTGTAGTACTTGATTTGAATATGTCCACTCCTTTAAACGAAAATCCTCTCAAAAACATTTCTTTGACGACCTCTAAAACAGTCTTTCTGGCTTTATCTTTAACGTTTTCTATTCCTTCTTCGGCCATGCGGCGCAACTCCGCATTTACCCATTCTAATCCACCGTTCACAACTCTTATATCAAATTCATCGCCTTTGATAGTCAGATAAGCTGCATAGAAAGCGAGCGGATAATGGACTTTGAAATACGCTATTCTAAAGGCCATACTCACGTAGGCAACGGCATGCGCCTTTGGGAAAAGATATTTTATTTTGTGACAGGAACCGATGTACCATTCAGGCACCTTGTTTCTCTTCATTGCTTTTATCTCTTCTTCTCTGAGATCTTTTCCTTTTCTGATACGCTCCATTATTGTAAAAGCCATGGACGGTTCAAGGCCTTTGTGCAAGAGATAATTCATGATGTCATCCCGACAGGCTATGACATTTTCTAATGTTGCCTTTTTCGTTCTTATAAGGTTTTGGGCGTTGTTTGCCCACACGTCTGTTCCGTGGGAAAGGCCGGAAATTCTCACGAGATCGCCAAAGGATTTCGGCCTTGTTTCCATAAGCATTTGACGTACAAAATTCGTTCCAAATTCAGGTATTCCGTACGTCCCAACATCTGTTCCGAGCTCTTTTTTACTCAATCTTAATGATTTCGTTGAAGAGAACAATTCCATGGTAGGCTTATCGTTCATTGGAACTTTCACTGGGTCCACACCAGTCAGATCTTTGAGCATTTTCACCGTTGTGGGATCGTCATGACCCAGTATATCGAGTTTTACAAGTGTATCGTGTATTGAGTGATAATCAAAGTGTGTAGTTATAACGTCGCTTTTGGTATCATTTGCTGGTCTCTGAACAGCTGTGAATTGGTGAATATCGAGATCTTTGGGAACGATCATCAAACCACCTGGATGTTGGCCAGTTGTACGTTTGACACCTGCAAGACGCGAGGCAAAGTACTCGA
This sequence comes from uncultured Thermotogae bacterium, assembly GCA_913056255.1. Lineage (GTDB taxonomy): Bacteria > Thermotogota > Thermotogae > Mesoaciditogales > Mesoaciditogaceae > WFSH01. Next base: position 1,306 of record CAJXLN010000014.1, read on the forward strand.
TTTTAGCTTTGTTCAAATCTTTTCCAGTCTTTTCCATGTATCCTTTTACAAATCCATAAGCCGTTCGATCGGCTATCGTGGATATCGTTCCAGCTCGAAAAACGTGCCTCTTTCCGAAAAGCTTTTCTATGAACTTGTGGGCTTTGGACTGATAATCACCGGAAAAATTAAGGTCTATGTCAGGGACTTTATCACCATGGAATCCCATGAAAGTTTCAAATGGAATGTTCTGTCCATCGCTCTTCAAATCTGCCCCACATTTTGGACACTTTTTTGTTGGAAGATCGTATCCCGATTCCACCGAATTGTCAAATTCTATATGATGGCACTTTGGGCAATAATAATGTGGCGGAAGTGGATTCACTTCGGTGATACCGAGCATCGTGGCTACAAGCGAAGAACCAACAGAACCTCTTGAACCAACAACGTATCCATCTGATTTTGATTTCTCAACCAATTGTTTCGCTATGAGATATAAAACCGCATAACCATGATCTATTATGGAGTGAAGCTCCCTGTCAAGCCTCTCAGATATAACTTTTGGAAGTGGGGCACCATAGAGTTTTTTAGCGTTTTGATAGGTCTCTCTTTTGATCGTTTCCTCAGCGTCTTCAATTTTAGGTGGATGGAGTTTTGAATCTACGATTTTCACATTTCCCACTTCGTCTGCGATCTTGTTGGTGTTTTCCACAACAACTTCTTTACAAATCTCATCCGCATTATCAAGACCTTCGAATATCTCATGAGCTGCGTTTAACATCTCCTCTGTAGTCCTGAGATAAAGTCCGGATTGATCGTCGAAATTCTTGTAATCCTGTGCTGCCTGGAGTATTGCTCTAACTTCGGCGTCTTCCGGATTTAAAAAATGTACATCTCCAGTCATGACAACCGGTATTGAGAGTGCCTTCCCAAGAGAATAGACTTTTAAATAAAACTTTTTCAGAAGCTCTCTTGTTATATCACGTGAATTATCATCGCTTTTTACATCCAAAGGCATGATTTCGAGAAAATCGTAGAACGACGCGATTTGTATGAGTTCTTCTTCGGTTGCTCCCCCAAAATAGTTCTCTGCCAATTCGCCGGACAAACAAGCAGAACCTACGAGTAATCCATTCCTTCTCTTTGCAAGCAGGGATTTAGGGATCCGTGGTTTTCCCTTAAAGTATTCGATATGAGACTTGCTAACCAATTTGTAAAGGTTGGTAAGACCTTTCTGATCTTTAACGAGGATCGTCATGTGATGAGGATAGAGGGCTTTAACATTCACATCCTTAGAAAGTTCATTGAGCTTTTCAAGAGTGTGTATGCCCTTGGAATTCGACATATTCACGAGCTTCAAAAAAACCTCTACAGTGATTTTAGTGTCGTCCAAAGCACGATGGTGATTGAATTCTCCCAATTTGAGTGCTTTCACAACTTTTTCCAATCCATATCTGGGAAGTGTCAGGAGTGCCTTTGAAAACTGAAGGGTATCTATGTAAGGAAGATCCACGTTCATACCGATTCTTTTTGCACTTTCTCTCAAAAATCTGTAATCAAAATCGGCATTGTGAGCAACGAGTATCGAATTGCCTATGAAATCCATGAGCTTTGGAAGAACATCTTCTACGCTGGGTGCGTCTTTGAGTTCCTCTTCGGATATACCGGTAATCTCAAATGATTTATAGGAGATCTTTCCTTTAGGTTTTACAAGAGAATGAAATGTTTGAGTGATCTTCATCTTTTCCACTCTAACGGCGCCGATTTCTATGATTTCGTCACTCACCGCGTTCAATCCAGTTGTTTCAAAGTCTATGACGACAAAGGTCGCATCTTTTAACTCTCCGGATGGAGAACCATTTCTAAGTATCTTACCGGTATCATCAACAACGTAAGCTTCCATTCCATACAGTGGTTTGATTCCATTTTTCAAACTGAGCTTTTCAAATATTGGAAAGGACTGAATAACACCGTGATCCGTCACGGCAACTGCTTTGTGACCCCATCTTTTCAAAATTTCAAAGAGTTTGTTTGGATTTACCAGACCATCCATTGCTGACATGGTGGTATGTAAATGCAATTCGACACGTTTAACTGTGGAATTGTCCATTCTGAATTCTGGACTCCAGTTTTCAACGGAATTGACCATAATGACTTTTTCATGAGTGTACTTGTCTTCGCTGACTTTCCCTGAGATCATGCAGTAATTTGGCATGGACTTTGAAAGATCTTTTGCCAACTGTCTGAACGCTTTACATCTTATCGCAGAAGAGGAATCGATCATTGAGAATGAGAATACGGGACTCTTTCCACTTCTGAAATTCCATCCGAAAGATTCTCCAGCTATCCAAACCTTGTCTCCAATCTCAAGTGATTCGATCGGTGATATGGAAATATTTTTCGGCTTTTTTCTTTTCGTCGTCTTCTTTTGGCTATTTTCAACTCTCGCCACATTTGGCACAAGTGAAGGAGGGGGTAATATCTCCCCTTCGTTATTTAAAGATAGTGAGCAGCCAATTTCCACATTCATTCCAGGGAAAAATTTACATGCAAGTGAATCTATAGCACGCTTGGAACCGTTAACGCTTATCCTATCTCTTATGAATTCGTTTGAAACGAATATTTTAACGATTTTACCGTCTATTTTCACATCATCCAGTACGCCATCCAGGATTTTGATTTCATCGAGAAGAGCATTTTTAAAAAGCTCTCCTTTGTCATTTCCATTAAAGGCGCGAATCCTTACAGGCATCTGTACATACGCTGACAATAATTCTTCCATCTTTTTTGTCTCTTTAGCTTCATCTACAAGCAGTTCAATCGTGTCGTTTTTTACAACGATGCTATTCACTTTGAGCTGCGAGGCTTTGAAACCAAATTGTTCAGAAAATTCCGTAAGATCAAGTTCGGTGAGTATTCTGTAAGTCACGTAACACACCTTCCACAATTTCGCTTTTCAAACAATTCATATCTTCATATCAAAAGTTGATGGGCATGACATAAGGCAATTGCAAGTGCATCGGCGGCATCATCTGGCCGTGGAATTTTCTCCATTTTCAACATCAATTTGACCATTTCTTGCACCTGTCTTTTTGTGGCTTTTCCATATCCAGTGACCGAAAGTTTAACTTCCATGGGTGTGTATTCATAAATCTTGACACCAAATTTCTCAAGTGCCAAAAGTATGACTCCTCTGGCTTCCCCAACTGGAATGGCAGTTGTTATGTTTCTAAAAAAATAAAGTTCTTCGATGGCCGATTCATCAGGCATGAACTCAGTAAGAATTTTCGAAAGTGTATCGTATATTTTCTCAAGCCTTATTGGTAAAGCATCTTTGGAACTCGTGCGTATCGTACCGTATTTTACGAGAGTTTCTGTCTTAGCGTGAATGTCTAAAACACCATATCCCACTATCCCAAAACCCGGATCCAAACCCAATATTCTTTTACTTGATTTACTTGACATGCCGTAATTATACCTACAAGAGTTTTAAGAAGTCTCACACTATTATGAAGAATTGAGAATTTGAAGAATGTAAATTCCGTTCATACTCATGACAAATCATCAGAAAATGCAAAAACGCGCCTTACAAACGAAATTCACTGTCAAAAATTCAAGTACACTTCTGATTTTTCCTCTTAAAGCAGCCAGTGTGCGCTTCAAATGAACATTTGTTATCCATAAAAACATCACATCATCACTTGTAAAGTAATATACTTTTAATGATTTTTTGAAGATTATCTATCAATGACGATTTTTAAACGAATTCCAAAAATGGTTGAGTTTTAAACTCAAGCGTGTTATAATCCGCCAGATGGAGATGATAAGATAAAGAGAAGGGGTAAAAAACGATGTCAAGAAAATGTGATATTTGTGGAAAAACCGTTTCAACCGGCAACAATGTAAGTCATTCGCACAAAAAAACAAGGAGAACTTTTAAACCGAATCTTCAACGTGTCAAGGTATTGGACAAAGATGGTAAGGTGAAACGCTTGAATGTTTGTACAAGATGTCTTAAGGCTGGAAAAGTTCAGAAAGTTTAAGCAGTGTGAAAAGTAGAAGCACCTATGCGGAGGTGGATGTCAAAAAGTTCCTCCGCAATATTTTTGAGATTTCAAAAAGAGTGGGAATTCCCGTTGCTCCAGTTCTCAAAGCTGATGCTTACGGTCACGGTGCTGCAATGTTGGCTCGCGCGTGTCAAAAAGCCGGAATCACTTTTCTTGTCGTTGCATTTTTGGAAGAGGGAATTCAACTTAGAGAATCCGGGATAACCCTACCAATTCTTATCTTGAATTACTTCGATTCGTCTTACACTAAAAAGGCCATAGAATACGGCTTAACTGTTACGATATATTCCTTTGAGCAAATGAGAGAAATTTCTGAGCATCTCGGTCAACACGATAGGCTGAAGGTTCATCTTAACGTGGATACCGGTATGTCTCGACTTGGTCTTAACTCCGACAGCTCTCTGAAACTTTACGAAGAAATGAAAGAGGATGAAAGGTTTATCGTTGAAGGCGTTTACACCCATCTTTCTTCAGCCGACGAACCAGAAGATAAGGCAAACACCAGACAGTTAAAGACATTCAAAGATTTTTTATCTCGTATAGAAAGGCCACGCTACGTTCATATCTCTAACAGCGCTGCGTCCACTATTTTGAAGCTTTCTATGGGAAACATATGTAGAGTTGGTATAGCATCATATGGACTGCAACCATCTTCCAACGTTCAAATAGATTACATTCAACCTGTGATGAGCATTCACTCAACAGTCTCATTCGTAAAAAAATTAGATAAGGGTCAAAGTGTTGGTTACAGTCATGCTTTTACGGCTGATAAAAGAATGAAAGTCGCCACTGTACCGTTTGGCTACGCAGATGGTTTGCCAAGAAGCCTATCAAACAAAGGCGAAGTTTTGATCCACTCTAAGCGTGCTCGTATACTGGGAAAAGTAAGCATGGACCAAATAGTGGTTGACACTTCAGCCATCGATGATGTTAAAATGGGAGATGACGTGATAATAATCGGCGAATCTGGAAACGAGAGAATAAGCGCCGAGGAAATTGCGAAAATAGCAGGCACGATAAATTATGAAATCGTATGTGGTATTTCTAAAAGAGTACCACGTGTTTATGTTTGAAGATGAAAGCGGTGGATGCTGGTGAAGATTGGAGATCTTTTCAGTAATGAGTACCTCGAGAAATTAGGCTTTTCCAAGGAAAGTTTATCCGGGCATAAAATGATTGCAGACATTTCGGAAAACGATGTTGTTAATTTGATACTCAAGGTTACGAGTAAGAGATTACAAGAGTCAAGAGATGGCAAGAAATTCCTGCTTTTAACTCTTGCAGATCGAAGTGGTGAGATACGCGCGGTAGATTGGTTCAACGCAGCTGAAAACGATGCGAAGATAAAGATCAATTCCGTTGTAAAAATTCGTGGACGTGTGATGATGTACATGGATAAACTTCAGATAAACATCGATAAGGATCGCGATGCCCTCATTATATTGAATAAGGAAGAGTACGATTCCTCTCTTTTCATTTCTACCACAAAAAAAGATGTCAACAGTATGTATTCTGAATTTAAAAATTTGATTGATGGTGTAAGCAAGCAATATTTAAGGGAACTCATCAAAGTTCCTTTTGAGGATTCGGATTTCGTGGAGGAATTTCTTAAAGCCCCTGCCGCGATCATCGTACATCACGCATATCGCGGTGGCCTTTTAGAACATACTCTCGGTGTTATGAAACTTTGCAAATCCATAGGTGAACTTTATCCAGGTGTCAATAAGGACTTGCTGATAGTTGGTGCTGCAATGCACGATGTTGGGAAAATATACGAGTACAAAATCGAACCTTATGGAATTGAGCGTACTACAGAAGGTGAACTCATAGGACATATAGTTTTAGGCGCAAAGATGGTCAATGATTGGGCAAAAAAGATTTCCAATTTCCCGAAAAAGGATTTGTACCACTTGATTCACATGATTCTTTCACACCATGGAGAATTGGAATGGGGATCTCCTACCCTTCCAAAAACTCTCGAAGCGGTGATTCTTCATCACGCCGATGATCTTGATTCCAAGATCGGACAGATAAATTCCCTTAAAGAGAAAAACGGTAAAGCTAAATGGAGTGATTACGATCGTTATCTCGGACGGAAAGTCATGCTTAATTGGGATGATTTTTGACCAATTTGCGCAATTTTCATGTGTTAAGGATGTGAACTTATGATCAAAAAACTTGTGATAGTCGAATCTCCATCAAAAGCCAAAACGATACAAAAATACCTTGGAAAAGGGTACAGCGTTTTGTCATCTCAAGGACACGTCAGAGATCTTCCCGTGTCCAAATTCGGAATTGAAATAAATGGAAAATTCACCCCAGACTTCGAAATAGTGAAGGGAAAGGAAAAAATAGTTAAAACTTTGAAGTCGGAGGCACGTGGGAAAGAGGTACTCTTGGCCTCTGATAACGACAGAGAAGGAGAAGCAATAGCCTGGCATCTTGCCAAGATCTTGAATATGAAGATCGAAAAAGAGAATCGCATTGTTTTTAACGAGATCACGGAAAAAGTGATAAAAGAGTCTGTGAAAAAACCACGCCATATAGATATGAACAAGGTCAATTCCCAGCTTACAAGACGCATTCTTGATAGAATAGTAGGCTACAAAGTAAGCCCTATTCTGTGGAAAGTTTTCAAATACGGTCTCAGTGCTGGAAGAGTCCAATCTTCTGCTCTTAGAATTCTTTGTGAACAAGAAAAGAAGATTCAAAAGTTCAAGCCCCAAAAATACTTTGAAATTGGCTCAGAGATATTTGGAATGAAGACGAAATTAAAGGCCTTTGACGGAATTGACCTTCAGAAAAACCCGTTTAGTTCAAAAAAAGCGGCAAATGAGGCTTTGAATTACATCCTTTCAACTGATTTCACCATTTCAGATGTGAAGAACGTGACGGTTACTGCTAAGGCTCCTCTTCCTTTCAAGACCAGTACATTGCAACAAGCGGCTGCATCTGAACTGAATTTTCCAGTTTCAAGAACGATGAAATTAGCTCAAAAACTTTATGAAGGTGTTGAAATAGAAGGCGAAACGATCGCGCTTATAACGTATATGCGGACGGATTCTTACAGAATATCCAATGTTGCCAAAGAAAAAGCAAAGGAATTCATCATCAAAAATTATGGGAAAGAATACCTTGCCCAGAAGAGAATCATAAAAAAAGACGCACTTTCTCAAGATGCTCACGAGGCAATTAGACCAACTTATCCGAATTTGGAGCCCTATTCGTTGAAAGGAAAGTTGCCAAAAGAACTTCATTCTCTTTACTCTCTCATATGGAAACGTTTCATGGCGTCACAAATGGCCAATTCCATCTATGAAAAGCGAACTTTTACCATTTCAGATGAAAAACAACGTGCATTATTTACGATAGAATTCAAAAAGAGAAAATTCGATGGATTCGAAAAGGTAATGCCGACGAAAGGTGAGACTAAAAGCTTTCCAGATGCACATAAGGGTGACGGAATAGAGATCGCCAATCCGACGATTATAGAGCAAGAAACCAAACCGCCTTCAAGGTACACTGAAGCTTCGCTGGTAAAAAAGCTCGAAGCCGTTGGAATAGGAAGGCCGAGCACTTACGCCACGATCATCCAAAGACTCCTTGATAGAAAATACGTTGAACGAGCTAAAAAGAGTCTTGTTCCAACATTTTTAGGTATGATCGTCAACGATTTTTTGACCAAAGAATTCCCGAAGATCGTAAACTTGAAATTCACCGCGTCCATGGAGAAAGAACTCGATGGAATAGAAGGTGGCAAAAGTAATTGGCAAAAAGTTTTGAAAGAATTCAACGATGATTTTGTTAAAAATCTTGATCGTGTTACTGATAATGTTAAATCCGGAAATTTTCGTGTGGCAGTGCCAACAGATGTTAAGTGTTCAAAATGTGGCACAAAAATGGTCTTGAGATACGGAAGATATGGAACTTACCTGGAGTGTCCAAAGTGCGGTGAAAGAAAAAAAGTTTCGGCAGGTTCTGATATTTCTTACGACGGGAAAACAGCCCATGTAAAGCTCTCTGCACCTGAGATTCTGGACGAAAAATGTCCAAAATGTGGTGCTCCCCTGGTCAAAAGAACTGGAAGGTATGGCGATTTCATATCGTGCAGCAGATACCCTGAATGCGATTACACCAGACCCATTATCAAATACGCTCGTGGACATTGTCCCAAATGCGGTGGAAGAGTAACGATACGTAAAAGCAAACGAGGAAAGACCTTTTACATATGTGAGAACAACCCGAAGAGCTGTGATTTCATAAGCTGGTATGAACCTTCCGATTTCAAATGTCCAGAAGACGGAGAAATGCTTTATTACAAGAAGAAAAGGGAATCAGAGGTGCTTTTTTGCCAAAAATGCAAGAAAGAATACGACGTAGAGGATTTGGAAAAAGACTAACACTCATTACGATCTCGGCTGTTCTATTGGCCATGGCCATGCCCGGGATGATCTCTTCCATCTTTGTGTGGTTTGGGCTTGTCCCTTTTTTATTCGCTCTAAGAGATTTAAAATGGTGGAAATCCTTGTTGTGGAGCTGGTATTTCGGTACTTTGTACATTGGAATCGCACTTTATTGGCTTCTCCCTACTTTGACTAAAAATATATCTGAATTCAACGGATTTCCATCATCCCTTGGTGTTATCGCCTTTTTTTTAATGATCGTAATTGAAGGAAGTTTTTTTGCGATTTTTGGGATGTTTTACAATTCGATCGAAAAGCTTCATTTACCAAAGATTCTAAAGATATTTCATGCCACGAGCTTCGCAGGCCTTTACGTGTTAATGGAGTATTTACGCGGTTTTGGAGAGATAGGCTTTACGGGTGCGCGTCTTTCAGATGCGCTGTATTCACAGATTGGCATCCTTCAAATCGTTTCCGTTTCCGGGACACTCGGATTGACTTTTCTGATCGCTTTCATGAATTACATGATCTACACATATTTAAAGAAAAAGCGCTGGCGCAGTCTTGTCACTTTGTCCATCATAATAATCGGATTTTACTCTTTTTCACTTTTCATTCCACAATTTTTCAATCGTAATTATAAAGGAAATAAGATATCGATCGGAGTGGTTCAAACAAATGTCTCTGTGGCTCAACGTTATCGTATGAGCTCCTCAAAGATCGCTCAACAAGTTGACAATGATCTGGCCGAACTATCAAAAACCTCCACTTTGATCGTTTTTCCCGAGGGTACATTTCCTTATGATTTCAAAAAAGGACCACTTTATCAAAAAATCGTCTCATCATTGAAATCCAATGACGTTCACGTTATTTTAGGGTATCCATCCACGGTGGGGCAACTTTTTTACAATTCTGCAGGTTTATTCGGGCCACATGGGCTTGAAGAGATCTATTCTAAACATGTGCTCGTTCCTTTCACAGAAACTTTACCCTACCCTAAATTGTTTGGAGTTTTTGGCTTTTTGAAGCTCACGCGATTTTTCAGTCCAGGCAGTAAATTCACGATTTTCAAATGGAACGGTAAGAGATTCTCCGTTCAAATATGTTTTGAGAGCTATTTTGGATGGCTTTCAAGAAAATTCACCAACGAAGGTGCTCAGTTCTTGATCGCCATCACCAATGACAGTTGGTTCGATCAACGTAGTGCACTGGTTCAACATTTTGCTCAATCTGTATTCAGAGCTGTGGAAAACAGAAAATGGGTGATTCAGGTGGCTGATACGGGAATCACTGGGGCAGTTGATCCTTATGGTCACATCGTAAAAGAGCTTTCAACAGATTCTGCGATCAAGACTTCCTTTTTTGTCATTCCAAACGTTAAGCGCACATTTTACGATGAATTCGGAAACTGGATATTGTGGCTTTCGATTGGATTGATCGGATTGAATTTAGTGATTGGAATCCTTGATAGTGCTGCAAAAAAAAGAGAAAGGAATGTTTAAATTGAACTGGTGGAAAGATTCGGTATTTTATCAGATTTATCCAAGAAGCTTTAGGGATCATAATGGAGACGGTGTAGGTGATTTGAAGGGCATAATCGAGAAACTCGATTATCTTTCATGGCTTGGTGTAGACGTCGTGTGGATTTCTCCATTCTTCAAATCGCCAATGAAGGATTTTGGATACGATATCAGCGATTACAAAGATGTCGATCCACTTTTTGGCACCTTGAGTGATTTCGATGATCTCGTGTCCGAAATTCATCTAAGAGGAATGAAGATCATAATCGATCAAGTTTACAATCATACCTCCGACAAACATCCATGGTTCATCGAATCAAGAAGCTCTCTGAATAACCCAAAATCCGATTGGTATATCTGGAAAGATCCAAAACCAGATGGTAGCCCTCCAAACAATTGGGTCTCGCTGTTTTCGGGTGAGAAACCGTTAAGTGCATGGGAGTGGGATGACAACAGAAAACAGTACTATCTGCATTTGTTTGGAAAAGAACAACCCGATTTGAATTGGCGAAATCCTGAAGTTAAGAGTGCGATATTCGATTCCATTGAATTTTGGTTAGAACACGGAGTCGACGGATTTAGATTTGATGCCGCCTCACATTATTACAAGGATCCATTATTCAGGGATGCTCTAAAGGGTCCCCAGATCAAAAAAAGCCTTTTTCACAGCGTGAGAGATGAGTATTACTGGGATCGCTTTTCCGCGAGGCCTGAAAGCCTTTTGGCGGCTGAGGAAATCAAGAGTTTTATGGATTCTTATGGTGAAAAGGTTAGTGTTGCTGAAATACCCGCTGATATGGGGTTATGCTTGTATTTACTTTTTACGATTCCGGGGAGATTTGACATCGCTTTCAACATCGATTTCATGGAAAAACTCTCTCTCAACGCGGAAAAAGTGCGCGAACTTTCAGAAAACGTGGACGCCTTTTTCGGTGAAAGGGCATGGCCGAGTTATGTCCTTGGAAATCATGACAATTACCGAATAATAAACAGACTAACTGATGGTATGAAAGTCAGTGAAGATGAAAAAAAGTCGATTGCAAAGCTTATGGCCACATTCCTCCTAACAATACGCGGAACTCCATTCATATACTATGGCGAGGAAATCGGAATGGAGGATACGGATATTCCTTACGATAGAATTGTGGATCCATGGGGAAAATCTCTTTGGCCTAAAAAAGGACGTGATGTTTGCCGTACTCCCATGCAATGGAATAATGGGGAAAATGCTGGATTTTCAGAAACAACTCCCTGGCTTCCAGTTAATCCCAACAAAACATTTGTAAATGTTGAAGATGAAACCAAGGATCCGAATTCGATCTTGAATTTTTACAGATCGCTTTTGAAATTGCGAAAAGATCACGTTGCACTCAGACGTGGCACAATGAAGTTTCAAGATGTTCCATGTGGTATAATATTTTATGTAAGAAAAACATCAAAAGAGCGAGTAGCCGTTTTGCTGAATTTTAGCTCTGCAGTTCAGTGTGTTGATCTTACTTTTGATGGAAAAGTGCTGATCGGAAGTCATAAAGAATCTGGCGAGAAATTCCGCGAGAGTATAGAATTGGCTCCATTTGAATCAGTTGTTATGGATGTTTTTTAGCATCGAATAGAAAGGGAGGAAATACGTTTTGAAAATATTGATGGTTTACCCGAAATATCCAGATACTTTCTGGAGTTTTAAACACGCTTTGAAATTCATTTCTAAAAAGTCAGCTTTACCTCCGCTGGGATTGGTAACGATTGCATCTTATCTTCCCAGTACTTGGGATGTAAAATTGGTGGATATGAACTGCAAAAAATTGAAAGATGAGGATATAAAAGACAGTGATTATGTTTTTATAAGCGCAATGACTATTCAACGTGAGTCTTCCGAAGATGTTATAAAGCGATGCAACGAATTGAACGTTCCCGTCATTGTCGGAGGACCTCTTTTTACCATGGAGCCTGATAATTTTCAGGATGCGGATCATTTTGTTCTGGGAGAGGCTGAAGAGATAATGAGTGAACTCGTGAAAGATATTGATAACAACCATGTCAAGAGATATTACGCAAGTCCGAAATTTCCAGACATAACCAAAAACCTTGTGCCAAAATGGGAACTCTTAAACCTTGGAAATTACGCATCTATGAGTATTCAATATTCCAGAGGATGTCCTTACAATTGCGAATTTTGCGATATAGGTGCACTTAACGGACGTGTTCCAAGGGTGAAAACGCCAGAACAAATCGTTCAAGAAATCCAGGCACTTTATGATGCAGGCTGGGGAAAGTCCAGGAGTTCTATTTTCTTTGTGGATGATAATTTTATAGGTAAAAAGGCAGTGCTGAAAAGAGAGGTATTGCCCCTTATAATTGACTGGCAAAAAGCTCACAACTACCCTTTCACATTCTACACAGAGGTATCCATAGATCTCTCGGATGATGATGAGCTCATGAGTTTGATGTCAGAAGCTGGTTTTGATAGAGTTTTTGTTGGAATAGAAACGCCCGATACAGGTAGTCTTCAAGAAGCTAACAAGATCCAGAATGTAAAGCATGATTTGAAAAAATCCGTTGAAAAATTACAATCTTTCGGATTCGATGTTCAGGGAGGATTTATTGTTGGGTTTGACAGCGATCGTCCGACCATATTCAAGCGACAGTTTGATTTCATTCAAAAAACCGGCATAGTCACAGCTATGGCAGGGATATTAAACGCTCCACGCGGAAGTGATCTTTACGGAAGAATGAAGAGAGAAAACAGGCTTATCGGAGAGATCACAGGTGACAACGTGGATCTATTCACGAATTTCATACCCAAGATGAATGTGAAAACGCTTGTTTCTGGATATAAGGAACTTGTAGCTCGGCTCTATTCTCCCAAGAACTATTATGAGCGGTTGAAAAAATTCTTGTTAACTTACAATCTTCCGAGAATTTCAAGGCCTAAGATAAATTTCACGGATGTTAGAGCTTTTTTGAGATCAATTGTGGTAATAGGAATATTTGGAAAAGAGAGAAAGGAATACTGGAAACTGCTTGGATGGAGTTTGTTTAAGAGAAAAAAGTATTTTCCAACTGCTGTGACTTTTGCCATATACGGCTATCATTTTAGAAAAATAGCTGAGAGGATATTCAAAGAACCAATAGAGCCCATTCTTAAAAAATTCAGCCTGGCTGAGTACAAATTGAAAAAATCTCGCAAACCTATTACTCTGTGATCACACGTTTTTGCATGAATGCTTGAAAAATCCTTTGTTTTGAGCAAAGTACACAATTTGGGCTGTATTTTGTATGTGAAAGGAATTTTATGAAAAACAAAAGAAAAATCACATTTCTCCTATCGACAGTTATTTTGCTTGTGTTAACACTCTCATCATGTATCTTGCTTAAAGAAAAACTGACACTTCGATCTGTACCGAGTAATGTGAAAGTAAAAATCGATAATGAACAAATGGCAATAACTCCTGTCACAAGAGATGTGAGCTTTGGTGAACACACACTTGAGGTTCTCACGACTTATAAAACGGTTGGAAATTATGCTGGTAAGAACAATGCAAAATACACATTTGCAAGCTGGTCGGATGGTTCACACGAAAATCCACGCACTGTGAATATCGATTCTTCAAAAACTTATACCTTTCACATGAACACTTTGTATAGATTGATCGTCGGGGCGAATATACCGGGCGCTTCGATCTACGTTTCCCCAGAAACCCCTGATAGATTTTACTCGGAGGGTTCTTCTATTACACTGAAAGCTCCGATTGTACAGGGATATATTTTCCAAACGTGGTTGGTGAATGGAACAACGGAAACGGGTAGTTCATTGATTCAGTCTATGACAATTCCAATTCAAGCCACAGCAATGTACATTCGCGATCTTCCGCCAAATAAGCCGTCTGTTTCCTACCCCTTGGATGGTGCCACTGATGTATCGACAAATGTCACTTTGCGATGGTTCGACACAGATCCAAACGGTCAATCTTTAACCTACGATCTCTATTTTGGAAAATCGCAAACTCCACAATTGTTAGTCCGTGACATAAACTCTTTTCAATATTCGCTATCCAACTTGAACTATTCCACAACATATTATTGGTACATTGTCGCGAGCGATGGGAAAAATACAACAAAGGGGAATCTGTGGAGGTTTACAACTCAAGATCCACCAGCTCCACCTGCACCGGCTAATTTACATGAAACATCAGTGGCGACGAACTCCGTCTCGATCGCGTGGAATGCGTCTCACGGGGCATCCTACTACAAAATTTATCGCTCAACGGACAACGTGAATTTTTCCTGGACTGGTCAAACAACTTCAACGAGTTACACTGATAATGGTCTCAGCCCATCTACAACATATTATTACAAGGTAACGGCAGTCAATGCTTACGGAGAGTCTGGCTTTTCGAATGTCATAAGTGTGACAACAAGTGTACAGCAAGAAAATGGAACCATAAATGGGGAAGTGAACGTGTACACTGGAAAAAGCGCGTTCATTTCTTCAGCACCTCAAAATTTCGTCTCAACGAATTGGCAAATACAGGAACATCCAAAATCAAGTTACATTCCAAACGAGGTGATCGTTGGATTCAAAAGGGATGTTAAAATCACGGCGGCATTTGCAGGGCCAAATGCACCTTTCGATTACAAAGTAACGAGCACCTTGAGAACGCCAGATCGAAGTGTTAATTTGGCACTCGTAAAGGTTTCAACGGATGTCGAAAAGGCTGTGAAATATTTCAAATCGCTTCCCAACGTTGAATACGCAGAACCAAACTACATTTCATACGCATTGTCAACACCAAACGACCAGTATTATTCTAAACAATGGAATCTTCCAGATATCGATGTTCCACAGGCATGGCAGGTTACGAAAGGCGGAAATACGGTTATTGTCGCCGTTTTGGATACCGGTGTTTCTTTAACACATCCAGACTTAAAAGATGTCCTGGTAAATGGATACAATTTCGTATCTAATAATACAGTTCCCATGGACGATTATGGACACGGTACACACGTTGCCGGAATAATAGCTGCAGAGACGAACAATTCGATCGGTGTTGCCGGCGTTGATTGGGGTGGAACCTTTTCAACGAAGATCATGCCAGTAAAAGTGCTGGGATCAGACGGAGTTGGAAGCGATTATCAGGTTGCGGAGGGCATAGTTTACGCAACACAACATGGTGCTAAGGTTATAAATATGAGCCTTGGAGGTAGCAACTTTTCCACTACAGAAGAAAAAGCGTGTCAGTACGCCTACGACAACGGTGTGGTGCTTGTAGCTTCAGCGGGAAATTCAAATGCGAATTCTCTCGACTATCCCGCAGCGTTTTCAACGGTAATTCCTGTATCCGCTGTTGGCCCCGACAACACGCGTGCTTATTACTCTAACTACGCATCAAATGTTATTTATGCACCAGGTGGAGAAATGCACTCCTATGGAGATCCAAACGGGATAATAAGTACGTATTACGCAACGTCAACAACGCCTCACAATACCTATGCCTATCTTCAGGGAACATCTATGGCCGCACCTCATATATCTGCCGTTGCCGCTTTGATGATATCAAATGGTATAACCGATCCGGCTAACATATGGAACATTTTGAAAAACACATCCACTTACATAGGTCCTTCCTCTGAATATGGGTATGGTCTTGTCAATTCGTACAACGCGGTGACGTATAACGGTAGATGGGAACCCATGATCGTGTGGGCTGAGAATTCAAACGATAACCTCGTGGCTGAATCGACAGTTACGAATAGTGGAGATTTCTCTATGACGCTTCCCGTTGGAACGTACAAAATCTACGCCTGGCAGGATTTCAACGGTGATGGTGTGATCGACCCAGGAGATTTTTACGGTTTTTACGGTTATCACGGTTATTCATCCGACTCACCAATCTCAGTTAATGTCAGTGCAACTTCTTCTTTGAATCTGGACATTCTCGTCAGTCCGAAAATAGACAATTCAAATTACCCCTTAGGAATTTCTGATCTTTTACAGATAAGAAATTACGTGAAAAGCGAGATCACCAAGCACTACAATTTGACTCATTAATACGCTGAAAAATTAAAATTATTCTTAAAATTCAAACCTTTTTTCACTTTGACAGAGATAATAGTGTGATTTCTTTGAAGAATGCGTGATGTGCTGCGTTTTAGTATATCTTGCATATTTCTAAATAATAAAAAATGGATATCTTTAACTTTATGTTCTTAAATCGTTGATGGCACTAAAGGTGTATAATAAAAAGGTTAATATAGTTGAAAGGGGGAGTAAACAGTGAGAAGGATTTTCCTAGTAAGTATGCTTTTTTTAATCGTGTCGATTTTTGCATTTGCGCAAGTTAGCGTTAACGTTAACCCTCAAATACTTCCTCCCGGTGCCCCGTTTGAAGTGATGGTGGATTCCGATTTGTCTGGGATATCTTCCGTAGTTGTCACATTCAACGGGACATCTTCGACTTCTGTTGTGATTCCGTCGTTTTTCACATTCTACGCTCCAAAATTGGTGAACGGTCAAGCTACAAACGCAACTGTGCACGTAAAAGTCTTTACCAAAGATGGTAAAGAATATCAGAAAAGCTTGACCTTACATGTTTCGAATAATGCCAATCCAGTCGTGATCATGAAAAAGCCACGGAACAAAGACGGAAAAAAATTCGAGAAAAATTTTATCAGCGGAAATGTATATTTTCCCGTTGAGATTTATGGAGGAGTGGGGATAAGTGAGATCGATTTTATGGTTGATTCGACGATCGAATCTTCTCAACTGATTTCATCGTCTAGCCCCATTGGTCTTTACAACAAAAAATTCGAAGTTAGAACGGGCAAGCTTAGGCTTAAAAATGGCTGGCACGTATTCTCGATAAAAGTGGTGAGCGTAACCCATCAAATTTTCTCTAAAACTGTGGGATACATTGTCAATAACGAACTTCCTCTTATCGAGTTTCAGAAATTAGGTAAATGTTTGGCCGCGAGTACAAACGTAACGATCAACGTCACAGCGAAATCGACCCTTAGCGGGATTTCCGAAGTGATGGTGATGTACGGCAATACTCAAAAAAATGCCACAAGAGAATCAACTGACAGTTGGAGTGCTTATGTCACAACACCCAAAAAGAGCGGGGAATTGGCGATCAAGGCAGTGGCGATAGACAATTCCATGAACGAATCTTCAAAAACCGTGAAAGTTTTCATAGACGGAAAGAGACCAACGATAAAGCTTTCAAATGATGCTAAAAAAATCAATTCCACTTACTGGAAGCGAAAGTCACCACTAACATTTACAGTTAAGGCGACAAGTGGCTCTGAATACTGCGGAATAAAACCACTTGTAGAAGTGAAGGCTGTGAATTCAAAAGGTATTGTAGTCTCAACGAATACCAAGATGATTAAGATTGCAACTCCAGACACTTACACGATTTCTGCAAGTGTTGTCGACCCTGTTAACGAATTAACGGATTCCACTGTTGCAAAATTCACGTTCAAAATCGATAACACTCCACCGGTTATAAAGTCAATCAAGCTATTGCCAAAGGAATTTAAAATAGATGATCAAACGATCGTTGGCCCCAGTTCAACTATAACTGTTACAGTTGTTGCCACGGACGGAACTGGGGTGGGAATTGCTGAGATTATTCCTCTGCCAAAGGTAGTGGGGAGAAAGATTGGCTCTGATACCTGGAGTTTCACAAATTACAATTCTCAATTGCATCCTGGCTTGAATGAACTACCCTTGAAGTTAACGGTTTTGGATAGGCTGGGAAATTCGGCATCGATCGATATTACTAAAAAAGTTTTCGTTGATAACAAGTCTCCAACGATCAAGGTTACCATTCCAAATGATTCCATATATAAAAATGGAACTTATTGGAAGAAAGTATCTCCATTTTGTGTGAACTACAAAATCACAACTGATAGCGGAGTAAAACCCAAATACGAAATAATCGTTAATGGCATAGAAAATCCATCAACGACGATTTGCTTAAAACATAGTGGTGTATTCAAAATAACTGTAGTAGCCACGAATCCTGTAAATGATCTCTCAACTGAAACATCCACAACTCTTAAGATCCGCTTCGACGATCAGTCTCCTGATATAAAATCGATCGAATTATCGCCAAACAAATTCAAAAAGGATGGGCAAATCATCATTGGACCTAACAGGCGGATCAGGGTGAGTGTAAAAACGACGGATAATGGAATTGGGATACAAAATATCTTTGTGAACGGGAAGACAGCAAAAAAAGTCTCAGATGATGAATATGTGACTACGCTGATGAGTCCATCGAATTTGAAAATGAGTGACAAGTGGCCCATTAAGATTGTGACAAAGGATTATCTTGGAAACTCCACAAAGGTTGGAACGAGTGTATTTCTTGATGTTAAACCTCCAACGATAACGTGTAGACTCGTTCCATCAGTGTATTACAACCGTAAGAATAAGACTTACTGGAATAACAAGACCCCGTTTATCGTGTTGGTTGATGCCAATACGAACTCAGGAGTGAAAGCTTCGATTGTTTCGAAACTCAACGGCAAATCTTTTGATGAAGCAACACTTGTAAGAATTGCCGGAACGTACAGATTAACTGTTGTTGCCACCAATCCCGTTAACGCTCTTTCAACCAGGCGTGAAAAGACATGGAAGCTTGGATTCGACAAAACACCACCAAAAATAACCAAAGTAACTGTGCCAGCAACGGTTGGCCCTGATGCGAGGATCCTGGTCAAAGCCAGCGTGACTGATAAAGGAATTGGTGTGTACGGAGTGTGGGCTAACAACAAGCCGATGTCTCGGGGTCGAGATTACGACAACGTGTATTCCGCCACACTCACGATACCGTCATCTTTATTGACAAGTGAATACTGGCCAATAAAGATTCATGCCGTTGATGTTTTTGGAAATGGTTCCAATGTGGCGACACGCATTTTCATTGACATGAATCCCCCAAAGATAAGCCTTTATCTCAACGACAAAAAACTCAAGAATGGATCGGATAGGGTATTTTACTTCAGCAAAGCTCCAATTTTGAGATATTCGGCTTACACTGATGGTAAGGAAAAAGCCGAATCGAAGATGTATCTCGATTGCGGTAAGGAAACGCAGAATTCCGTGAAAATATCGGGTACTCATTTCGTTACCGTTGTTTCGACTGATCCTACAAATGGAAAAGCCACAGAACTCAAAGTGAAATTCAGCGTTGTTGTGGAGAATGGCAAACCGATCGTGAAAATCACTCCTCCAAACAAGATAAGTGCAACTTCGGCCGCTCAAGTCAAGGTTTCCATCGAAGATCGTTATCTCAAATACGCCTTGTTGACCGTGAAATCTCAGAATGATTCCTTACTTTACGCAAAAGTTTACGGTCAAGGTACCACCACAACCGTTGATTTAAGGCGTGCGTTTTCCGAAATAAATGGGCAAAACGTTACAATTGATGTGATGGCAGAAGATATTAACGGAAAAATTTCTAACGTTAGTTCAAAAAATCTTTATGTTGATACTGTTCCTCCGTATATAAAAAGTGTTAAAATCAACAAGGATGGAGACCTCGTCGTGACGTTCAGTGAAAAGATTTACGGAAAACCGATGGTGAAGATTTATTCGAATGGAAATTCAATTTTAGAAAAAGAAGGCACAATTTCCGAAAATCTCATAACGATTCACAATGTAGGCAAGAAACTTCCAAAGTACACGGTTTACAAGGTGGAGATTCAAAATGTCATGGACAAAGTCGGAAACACAATTGGAAACAACGCATCTTCATGGGAATTTTGACATGTTAAAGTCAAAGATTCTTCTTTTGACTTTAACACTTTTGCTGTTGTTGATGGGTACAGCGTGGGGAAGAAGTTGTGTCCGCTCCGTTGGGAGCGGACCATCCTTCACAGTCTGTCCTGTCGTGGTAATTGCAGGACCGAATGGACACTTCCATTTCAACATCATCTCAGGAAATCCAAATGTAGAGTACGAAGTCTTGCTAAATGGAAAAAAGAGCGTATCACGTGGCAGACTGAAGAAATTCAAATCAGAACTCCCATTTGGTAAGCTTTACTCATATCTGGTCATAAAAAGTGTTGGACAGTGGGAAAGTTCGTCTGCAACTATCTTGGTTCTCTCCCCGAAATTAAAGAAAATAAATGCCGACAAAGAGATTTTTATATCAACTATTCCGCAGGTTTTTGGATATGAATTGACAGAAAGTGGAACACTCTTTACAGTCTTGAATGCCGGTTTCGGTGGAAAAAGCTTAAAAGTATCCTTGGATAATACCACATTGATGGCCACGAATCTTTCTCCAATTTCGAATTCTCCACAGCTTTTTGAGACGCATTTTAACACGAAGAAACTGACAAATGGAAAACATTCACTCAAAGCACAATTACTTCTGATAACTGGTGAGAAATTGTTCGCCACCGCAACGATAACTGTGCAAAAATACATCCCTCGCCCTGTTGTTAAGTCTCTTGAAGTTTCTCCAAAGGAGGTATCACCTCAAAAGATCACGCTTACGGTTTCTGCTGTGATAAAGGACAAAACAGGAATCAAAAGTGTCGAAATCAACGGTGTTGCTGCTGATGCTAAAAAGGGGAAATGGGTGGCGCTGGTTCCTGTAGACTTTTCGAAAGTTAAGACATGTGCGTCAACGAATGTGAAATTCACGGTAAAAGCTACAAATAATTTCAACGAATCGACTGAAAGTAGTTCTACAGTAAAAATCTCCGTTAAGTTCATTCCATCTGTACCGACGAATTTGCATAAAACATCAGTGACAGCAAATTCCATCTCAATCTCGTGGAATGCATCTCGTGAGGCATCCTACTACAAAATTTATCGCTCAACCGACGGCTTGAATTTCTCTCAGATTGCCACAACAACTTCAACGAGTTACTCCGATAAGGAGCTCAGCCCGTCTACAACCTATTATTACAAGGTGACGTCAGTCAATGATTGCGGAGAGTCTGATTTTTCAAATGTCATAAGTGTAGTCACTCCGTTTATTTGGTGGTGGTTAATTGGAATTTTCACATCGTTCATAGCACTGTTGTTACTCACAATTTATTACTGATAAAGGGAGGTGTGAGATCGTTGAATTTTGAAACGATCGAAGTCAAATGGGAAAAATTGCCTTAATATCTGTGCTTTTGTTGCTGTTTTCAGTTGCAGTTTTCGGAGTCGCATCGATAAGCGGAAGTGTAGGTATAACTCCAACTGCTTCTCCATTTTATGCAATTGGAGTAACGATCAAATCTTTGGGAGCTATTGGGCTTGAATTAACTGTAGAAGGAAATCTCGGAAGCAGTTTTGATCTCAGCAAGGTCGGAAGTATCCAAAAATGGAACTTGATGCCTTCTGTACTGCTATCACTTCCGACCGGTGAAATAAGGCCCTACATGGGTGTTGGAATACTCACTTGGTACGATGTTCCTAACGGCAAGTTTGGTCCGGTTTCACTTACTCCACTTTATTACAGAGGGGGAGTAGACGTGTTTTACAAAGGATTTGCGCTCTTTGCCGAAGGACAAGGTAGATTTACTTATCAACCGCAATGGTCTTTTAGCGGTATAGATGAATGGAGATTTGGTGCAGGTTTGGCGTTCTGACGTCAATTACATCCCGCATAAATGCGGAGGGCTTGTGTGAGTGCAAGTCATTATGCCGATGGCTACAACTATTATTTTTTGAAAGGAGGATGCGTCAATTCCTCTCTCCAATGAGTTGGAGAGTTTCCTTGACGTAAACTCTATGAGAAAATTCGTGTTTTTCGCCTCGCTGGCGGCACTCTTTCTTTTGTTAACATCGTGTATGCTTGTTAAAGATAATACGCCGCCAGCCATAACGAATTTCACAACATCTTCGACATTGCTTTCGAGAACAAACATATCTTTTAGTGCCGATGTGATCGATACGGGAAGTGGAGTTGACAGTGTGGTTTTTGAAATAGATGGTTCGCCACTTCCCACATCTCAAAAAGGCACGAGTGTTTATGTGGCAAATTGGTATGGTGTTTACGGTTCACACCGTGTTACCGTCTTAGCTGAAGACCGCGCCGGAAATTTGGCCACTAAGAAAGAGAGTTTTTTCGTTGCCGATTCCACTCCCCCAATTGTTAATGTCGAAATTCCTAAAACTGTAGCCGTGGGAGTAAAATTCCCTATTACATTGAAGATTTACGATCTTCAAAGTGGGGTTGAATCGGTTTCTATGACAATTGATGGGAAAAATGTGCGACTGATATCCGATACACTTGATTGGACATTTTCAAATGTGGGAACTCATAAAATCTCGGTTACGGCTTTTAACGGTCAGGGACTTGTAACAACAAAGAATTTTGAAATAAGTTCGATCAATGCCAAAAATGTTCCGCCGTACGCTCAATGCATGAAATGGCCAGATGTGGTCAAAAGCGGTAAAAGTGCTACTTTCACGGTCTACGCTTATTCTCCAAATGGAATTGGAAAAGTCAATTTAAAATTTGGCAATATTACTCGTACTCTAACGGTTAACTCTGATAATGTTTATACTTTTGTGATAAACATTCCAAATGTGGGCAATGCTGTATTGCAGGCTACTTGTACCGTTACAGATGGTGTTGGAATAAAAAAGACGATTCATGAAGATATTATGGCACTTTCTAAGAATTCAACGGCTAACGTGATCATTCCAAAATTCAGTGTGAGAACTGCTGTTGCGAAGATACCTTTTTTCGTGGGTACGGTTTCAAATTCTGTTAAAGTTTCCGCTATGATCGATGGAATACCCGTGAATGTTGAAGGAAGCTTCCCAAAGATGTTCGCCCTTTGTCATTTGACACCAGGTAAGCACTCGATTAGTGTGGATTTGAATGGAAAGGTATTTGGAAATGCAAAATTCTCTTCTTTTCTTCCTCCTGTAAAGATCGTAGGAATATCCAAGACTTCTACAGAGCTGATAGTAGAATTCTCAGAGAAAGTTGAAGCTTACGCGAATCCGGTGTTTGAATTGAGCTTTGGCAGCACTTCTACCGTTTTAATTGACAAAAAAGACGTTGTTGTTAAAGGAAAAACCGTTTCATTTCCAATTTCAACGGTTCCAACTTCATGTTCTATAAAAGCAATTGGTTTGAGAGACATTTATGGGCGAGTGATAAGTTCTTCCTTTAAAATTTCAGAAAGTGCGAAGTAAATGAGAGACCCTGACGTTCAAGAGCTAAGACACATTTTTAGGATACTGTTAGACGCTTATGGTCCCCAACATTGGTGGCCTGCAAATACGCGTTTTGAAATTGCGATCGGTGCTATTCTCGTTCAGAATACGATGTGGCGAAATGTAAAGATATCGATCAAAAATCTGGAAAAAGCTGGACTTTTAGAACCTTATAGAATGTACATAGCTTCTTCCGAGAAAATAGTAGGTGCCATAAAAACCTCTGGTTTTCCAAGACTTAAAACAGATCGCTTGAGGAATTTTCTGAAATTTTTTGAGAATTTTTCATTCGACTTCGATGAAATGAATAAATTGGAAACGAATTTATTGCGAAAATCATTGTTGTCTGTGAAAGGCATCGGCAAAGAAACAGCCGATTCTTTATTGTTATACATATTCAATCGTCCTACACTTATAATTGATGCTTACACAAAGCGGTTTTTTTCGAGATTGGGTTACTCTCCTTCGTTTCTTAAAGAAAAAGGCAAGTCACAAATCATAAAAGCCTTCAAAAACGATCCAGATGTTCTTGGGGAGTTCCATGCACTTGTAGTTCAGCATTCGAAAGCCTATTGCAGAGCTAAACCGTTTTGTGACAAATGTCCGTTAAGTAGCATATGTAAACTTGGTAGTGAATACGATGAATGAGCATTATTTTTCTAAGAAGCCAACAAGTAAGATCGTAGAAAAGGTTTTTGAAATAAAAATGGATGGTGCTAAAATAGAATTCACGACTGTGAGTGGCGTTTTTTCTTTTGGAAAACCTGATCGTGCTTCTTTAATGTTGCTTAAAAACCTTCCAGATCTTTCGGGAGATATTTTGGATCTCGGATGTGGTTACGGACTGATAGGTATAAGCTTGAAAGTTACGAGACCTGATCTTAACGTTTTTATGAGTGATGTTAATGAGCGAGCGATCAGGTATGCTCGGATGAACGCAAAAAACAACAATGTTAATGTCACGGTTGTTGGAGGAGAGGGTTTTTTGCCATGGAATAAACGGCTTTTTGATTCTATTATTTTTAATCCCCCCATTTCGGCTGGAAAAAAAATATGGGTGGATTTGATTCTTCAGGCACGTGAGCACCTTAAAGATAAAGGAAGGCTTGTGTGCGTTGGATTCCATAACAAAGCCGGAAAAACCGTGGAAAGGGAAATGAAAGGAATATTTGGTAACGTGTTGACACTTGCCAAAAGTGGTGGAATTAGAGTTTACATGTCGATGAGGATTGACAGATGATAAGATTCGATAGTGTATTTTTTCAATATGCAAATTCACCTGTTCTTGAGAACATCAATCTTGAAATTTCGGAAGGGGAACTCGTCGCACTTATAGGCTTGAATGGTTCTGGGAAAACCTCTCTTTTTAAAATGATGAATGGCCTTCTAATACCATCTTCTGGAAGAGTATTTGTTGATGAAATGAGCACAAAAGAAGAAAATCTTCTTTGGAAAATAAGAAAAAAAGTGGGAATGATTTTTCAAAATCCCGAAAGTCAAATTGTTGGAACTACGGTGGAGGAAGATATAGCCTTCGGAATGGAAAACATCGGTGTTCCACGAGATGAGATGATAAAGAGAGTGGATCAAGTTCTGGATTTCGTAAAAATGAAGGAACTTAAACTCGTTGAACCTCATCGTCTTTCGGGAGGACAAAAGCAACTTCTCTGCATTGCTTCAACTTTGGCCATGCATCCGAAATATGTGGTGATGGACGAGCCAACTTCCATGATCGATCCGATCAGCCGCGAGAACATCCTTAAAACCATTGTCGAACTTCACAAACTTGGAAAAACGGTCCTTTTCTCTACTCATATCCTGGATGAAATTGTTATCGCCCAAAGGGTGATCTACTTGAGAAAGGGAAGGATCGTCTTTGATGGTTCCCCAATTGAAGTGATCAATTCAGTGAAGGAAGAATTTGGGACATCAGAATTCGTGGAATTTCAATCCGTTCTTCATCGCCATGGAGTTATAGAACATCTTATGGATGTGGAAGGGTTGAGCGAAAGGCTGGTGAAACTTTGTCAATCCTCTTTGAAGAAGTGAATTACGTGTATGAACCTCGTACGCCCTTCGAAAAAAAAGCTCTTGACAATATCAATCTGGAAATATCAAAGGGCGAATTCGTTACAATACTCGGTAGAACGGGCTCCGGAAAATCCACACTTCTTCAGCTCATGAATGGCATTCTAAAACCTTCTTCTGGCACGGTCAGTGTCGATAAGATTTCGACATCGAATAAAAATGAAGATTCGATTTTTGATGTTAGAAGAAAGGTGGGATTGGTTTTTCAATATCCTGAACATCAATTTTTTGAAGAGACAGTTCTCAAAGAAATAGCTTTTGGCCCTAAAAATTTTGGTATTGAAGCCAATGAATTGTACGATGTTGTCTTAGAAGGAATAGATATGGTAGGTTTATCGAGAGACGTATTGAACAAATCCCCATTCAATCTCTCTGGTGGAGAAAAACGCAAAGTTGCAATTGCTTCTGTAATTTCATGTAAACCCGAATACCTTGTTTTTGATGAACCAACATCAGGATTAGATCCGGTAAGTGTGGAATTATTCTTTGATATGGTGAAAAAACTCAGAAAATCCGGGAAAACCATTATCGTTGTTACTCATTCGGTAAAAGAGGCAATTCAGAATTCAGAGAGAATGATCGTCATGGCAAAAGGCCACGTGGTTTTTGATGGAGATACTCAAAGTTTTATAAAATCAAAGAAATTGACTGAATGGGGAATGTTGCCACCTCCTCTTTACAGAGTAGCTTGGAAAATAGAAGAACAAGTTGGGAATTTTGATATCAAAGATAATGAATTGTCTGAAGCTATGAATTACTTGAAAAATATGGTAAATTGATACAGCTATCACATGATTTGTGATATGATAACTTTAGTTAAAATATTTCAATATGCCGATTCGAAATCTAATAAAGAAGGAGTGCAATGTGGAAATGGATTTGAAGTCTTACATAAGGGATATATCTGACTTTCCAACCACAGGTATAATCTTCAAAGATATCACCCCTCTTCTGAGAAATCCAGAGACTTTTTCATTCGCAATCGATAAAATGTCTGAGATGGTTAGTGAATTCAAACCAGATATAGTTGTTGCCGCAGAAGCGCGTGGCTTTATCTTTGCGTCTTCTGTGGCGTACAAGCTTGGTATTGGATTCGCTCCAATAAGAAAGCCCGGGAAGCTTCCTTATTTCACCGTTAGCGAGGAATATTATCTTGAGTACGCGAAAGAGAAAATAGAGATACATGTTGACGCTGTGGATCCAGATGAAAGAGTCGTCGTTATCGATGATATACTTGCCACAGGTGGTACAGCATTGGCCATGGCACATTTAGTTGAAAAACTTGGCGGAATAGTTTCTGGAATGGTTTTTCTTGGGGAACTGAGCTTTTTGAAACCGAGAGAAAAATTGAGAGGTTATGAGGTTAGAAGTGTCATAACTTATTGAATGGAGGACTGGAAAAGGTGAAATTTGATTTTACAAATGCCATTAGAGGCAACGTAGAAAATGGCATATCCATTGAAAATATAAAATCCATCAGTGGAAAACTTCATGATTTTTTGGAGTCTTTTCGACAAAGTCCACCAGGATTTGTCAAAGTCTTGGACGGTTCATCTGAACGTGGCAAAGTGCTTGAATTCGCAGAAAAATTCAGGAAGTTTCAGAATTTCGTTGTTGTGGGAATTGGTGGTTCTGCTCTCGGTATTCAGGCTATACAAGGAGCTCTCCTTTCTCTTCGATGGAATTCGTTAAGTAGCGAGGAACGCGATCAACATCCACGTCTTTTCGTTATGGATAACGTCGATCCGGAACATATTGCTTCTATATTAGAAGAGATAGATCCATCTGAAACTGCATTCAACATCATAAGCAAGTCTGGCTCGACAGCGGAGACCATGGCTAATTACATGATTGTGAGAGGACTTCTCGAATCGCGTGGAATAGATCCGAAATCCCATCTTATTTTCACCACCGATCCCAATGAAGGGGTTTTGCGTAAAATCTCCATAGACGAGGAGATTTCAAGTCTTGAAATACCTCCGAGTGTGGGGGGGAGATTCAGCGTGCTGACCCCTGTGGGCCTTTTAAGTTCGGCCGTTACAGGTATAGATATTGAAGCTTTGGTTGATGGTGCTAAAGAGTCAATATCCTCTTTTCTTTCTCAAGATGACACGCTCAAAAACTCGGTACTCTTCAACGCGGCAATCCACTATCTTTATTCAAAGGCTGGTAAAAGAATATCTGTCATGATGCCTTACTCCAATGCACTTTACACACTTGCCGATTGGTATCGTCAGCTCTGGGCCGAATCCCTTGGTAAAGAAAGGACATTGACTGGAGAAGTGATAAATGCAGGTCAAACACCTATCAAAGCTTTGGGTACCATAGATCAGCATTCCCAAGTACAACTGTACATGGA
Organism: uncultured Thermotogae bacterium; assembly: GCA_913056255.1. Taxonomy (GTDB): domain Bacteria; phylum Thermotogota; class Thermotogae; order Mesoaciditogales; family Mesoaciditogaceae; genus WFSH01. Next base: position 28,905 of record CAJXLN010000014.1, read on the forward strand.
AGGTCCGAATGATAAGATCATCACATTTCTTAAAGTGAACAAATTCAGAAAGGAGATCGATATTCCGAAAGTCCACGAAGATCGAAAGGAACTTTCGTACCTTGCGGGAGCTGATATGTCAGAATTGATAAACACCGAACAAGAAGCCACTGCGCTTGCTCTCCTGGAAAAAGGAAAACCGAATTTAACCATAACTTTTGATGAAATAAACGCATTTGAAGTTGGAAGGTTCTTCGGTTATTACGAATCACTCGTAACGGCGATGGGATATCTTTATGGAATTAACCCTTTTGATCAACCTGGAGTTGAGCTTGGGAAACTCAATACCTACGCGCTTATGAAGAAAGATGGTTATGAGTCACAACGCAAACATATCGAGGAAGTAAAGGGAAAATTACAACCCTTCATCATGTGAGGAGATGATCTGATTTGGGCGTGTGGACCTTTAAAGGAGGCATTCATCCTCCAACCAGGAAATTTGCGAAAGACACCTCAATTGAAAAAATGCCAATTCCACAGAAGGTGCGCCTTTTTTTGGCTCAAAACCTTGGTAAGCCACCAAAACCCACCGTAGAAGTTGGAGAAGAGGTTAAAACCGGCCAGAAAATTGCCGAGGCAGATGGATTCGTCTCCGTTCCATTACATTCTCCAATAACGGGACGAATTGTAGAAATAAAAAAGCAGAAACATCCCGTAACCTCTCGCCCTGCTGACGTGATTGTAATAGAAAAAACGGGTGATGATGACTGGAAAAAGCTCGAACCCGTGAAATCATACGATCAGTTCACAAAAGAGGAAATATTGAAGCGCGCACAAGATGCCGGACTCGTTGGAATGGGAGGCGCAACTTTTCCCACTCATGTGAAATTATCACCATCTAAAAAAGTTGATACATTGATACTCAATGGGGCAGAATGTGAACCGTATTTGACGATCGATGACAGAATGATGATGGAATTTCCAGAAGAGATAGTGAAAGGTGGACTTGCCTTTGCAAAGGCAACGGGAGTAAAAAAGATATTCATTGGGATAGAAGAGAACAAGCCATCGGCGATCGATAGCATGAAACGTGTTTGTAAACCGTTGGGAATAAGTGTGATCAAGTTGCCGACAAAGTATCCACAGGGCTCCGAAAAACATCTTATATACGCGATAACAAAGCGTATAGTTCCATCTGGTGGACTTCCAATGGACGTTGGAGTTGTAGTCCAAAATGTCTCGACTGCACGTGCCATGTACCGTGCACTTGAATTCGGAGAGCCCCTTATTGAAAGGGGAGTGACTGTTACCGGAGAGGGTGTTGAAAGCCCGAAGAACGTGATCGTTAGAGTTGGTACGCCGGTATCGGAGCTTCTCAATTTTGCAAAAATCAAAGACGAAACATCTCGTATTTTATTAGGTGGGCCCATGATGGGAATCGCGATCGATACTCTCGATGTTGGAATTATGAAAGGTACGTCTGGCCTAACGGCTTTAACTGACAATATTGTGAAAAAAGGCACAGAATCGAATTGCATTGTATGTGGAATGTGTGTTAGAGCATGTCCAATGGGATTGGAACCTTATTTACTTTACAAGTTGTTCAAAAAAAAGAGGTTCAATGATATGAATGACAACCACTTAATGGATTGTATAGAATGCGGTTCATGTGCCTACGTTTGTCCATCCAATATAGAACACGTTAAAGCATTTAAGACGGCGAAAAACGTGATAAGAGCTCTCAGGAGGCGATGAACATGAAATTAACCCTTGCACCTGCTCCACACATACATTCTAATTTTTCTACCAGAAGAATAATGATCGACGTCCTGATCGCCCTCATTCCCGCTGGTATCTTAGCAATTTTAATGTGGGGATGGTACATGCTCGTTCTTGAAATCGGATCTATTGTTCTGGCAGAATTCCTCGAATTCTTTATTATGCGTGTTTTTTTGAAAAAAAAGAATTTTCATCCTAATGGTTCTGCAGCTGTAACAGGTCTTCTTTTGGCATTCAACGTCCCAGCAGGCATTCCATGGTGGATGCTTGTGGTTGGTATTCTCGTTGCAGTGATCGTTGGAAAAGAAGTCTATGGTGGAATAGGAAACAATCCTTTCAATCCAGCGCTTGTTGGTAGACTTTTCATGTACATATCATTTCCAGTTGCGATGACCACCTGGCCGAAGGTGGCATGGCTGAACTTCAGTCGTGCAGCTTTTAACCTCCAAACCACGGCAACTCCGTTGAATGTTTTGAAATTACATGGATCCACAGCAGCTCTACAGAAGTTTCACAATCTATCGTTGAATTCCTTTCTGGGAATCATTCCAGGTTCTGCCGGAGAAATGAGTGTTATCGCTCTCGTTGGAGGATTTCTTTACCTATGGTGGCGTGGCATAGTGTCTTACGAGATACCAACAGCGTATATAGGAACGACTTTTATTCTTTCTGCGCTTTTTTGGATGTCAAATCCTTCGGCATACGTTGATCCGGTAACTGCGATAATGCTTGGCGGTGTGATGCTTGGAGCACTTTTCATGGCAACCGATCCAACTACAAGTCCCGTTACTGCTAAAGGAAAATGGATATTTGGAATAGGTTGTGGAATCATCACCGTCTTGATACGTTATATTGGCGCTTATCCTGAAGGTGTGAATTTTGCCATACTTTTGATGAACGCACTTACTCCTTTCATAAATCAGATCACCAAGCCAAAGGTTTTTGGGGTGGTGAGAAAAAATGGGTAAGCACATCAAAATCGCATTGATCCTAACTTCTTTAATGATCGTAATCGGCGTCATTCTCGGGATGGCTTATATGTCTACGGAAAAGGCTATTGCAAAAGCTGATTTGAACGCCAAACTATCAGCGATAAAGTTCGTTCTTACCAATCCCAAAACCGGAAAGCTTCTTGTGAGTGAAGATCAAATTCCGACAACCCTTTCTGAACTTACTCAAAAAACATGGAAATCAAGTTCTTCCAAAATACTTTACAGTGATCCCAAATATCCGGGTTTTGTGCTCTCTCCCGTATACCAATTTTTGGGTAAAAATGGTGAGAAAATATACGTCATCACTGGCTTTGGATTGGGATTCGGTGGAAGGGTGAGTACGATCGCTGGTTTCGTACAGAAAAAGAATGGATTTTACGAAAATGCGATAGATGTCATCGATTACTCGAATGAAACTCCTGGCATGGGAGCTAAGATAAACGATCCTGATATAAGAAAACGTTTTTTCTCGATTCCAAATTCAGGTCTTGAAAAAGGATTAAAAGTGAATAAAGACGCCTTTCTTTTTCCTCTTCCCAAAGATTACCTTTCTAAGCTCGGTCAATATAAGAAGAAAGGGATCGTCGTTACGAGTGATGTCATGACAGGTGCAACGATAACCCCACGTGCGGTTGTTAACAGTCTTAACGCCATGTACGACTTTCTTGAAAAGGAGGCGAAATGATGGCAGATAATAGGGGTAATTTATCTAATTTCGGAGTATTCACTGCGGGATTAATACAACAAAATCCAACATTTTCCCAAGTACTTGGTCTTTGTCCAACTCTTGCAACTTCGACAACAGCAAAAAATGCGCTTGGAATGGGACTTGCAACTTTTATCGTGCTCGTTGCTTCAAATTTATTCATATCCATGATTAGAAAACTGATACCTTCCGAAATAAGAATTCCAGCGTACATCTCCGTTATAGCTTCTTTTGTGACAGTTATCAATCTTTTCATGCATGGATATACTTATCAAATGTGGAAAACCCTGGGTCTTTACATACCATTGATAGTTGTCAATTGCATAATTATGGGACGTGCCGAGTCTTTTGCTTCCAAGAATGGGATGTTGAAGTCTCTTATCGATGGTCTTGGAATGGGGTTAGGGTTCATAGGTGCGATATTGCTTTTAGGAATAACACGTGAACTGTTCAGTGCCGGTACGATTTTCGGATACACCATTTGGCCTAAAAGTTACGAAATCTTCGTTTTCGCCCTTCCGCCAGGCGCTTTTCTGGTTATAGGATTTTACCTGGCACTTTTTCGTTATATTGGAGGCAGAAAAAAAGCAAAATCAATCAGAAAGGCTTAAGGAGGTGAGTTGAATGGACTTTCCCAGGCTTTTGGCTTTAATGTTCATGGCAATGTTGGTAAACAATTTCTTGCTTACGAGATTTCTCGGACTTTGTCCTTTCTTCGGCGTTTCGAAAAAGATGGATACGGCGGTTGGAATGTCCTTGGGAGTTGTTTTCGTAATGGTTATCGCTGGAATAATCACGTGGTTTTTGAATCTTCTTCTCATCGCCTGGCATATCGAATTTCTACAGATACTTGTTTTTATACTCGTCATCGCCGCTCTTGTTCAACTGATAGAACTGTTTTTAAAGAAGACGAATCCAACACTTTACAGTGCACTTGGAATATACCTTCCTCTCATAACAACTAACTGTGCCATTCTTGGCCTTGTTCTCATAAATTCTGGAGCAAACTACACACTTATGGAAACACTCTTCAATTCTCTTGGATCGGCTTTAGGTTATGCACTTGCCCTGATTCTCTTCTCATCTTTAAGAGAAAAATTAGACATAAACGAACTCCCATCTTCTTTTGATGGGATGCCAGCAGCATTCATAACCGCTTTCATTTTGTCAATGAGTTTTGAGGCCTTCGTAGGAATGATAAAGGTGTGATGAAAAATGCAGATTTTGATCTATACCGTTCTTCTTTTAGGTGTTATGGGTTTCGCAACTGGTTTAGGATTATCAATTGCTGCGAAAAAGTTTGAAGTTAAAGAGGATCCTCGTATTGAGGAAATCGTAAAAGTATTACCGGGTGCTAATTGTGGTATGTGTGGATATCCTGGATGTTCAGCTTACGCGCACGCTATAGTTGAAAAAGGCGCAGTGCATAACCTGTGTGTGCCAGGAAAAAAAGTTGGTGTGAGTGCTAAGATAGACGAAATTATGAAAGAAAAATAATGTTAACCTCATTGTCCTTTGAATGATAACTATTTTAGTATTATGATTTGTCATCATTTGTTGAGTTCTCATTGAAAGAGGTGAGATGGCATGGAAGTCACGCCAATGGTACGCGAGTTTGCTAAGAACATGCGTACACCATTTGTCTTAATGGATTTGAAAATCGTTGAGAGGAACTACCGAAGGTTGAAGGATTCTATCCCAGGAGTGAGGATATTTTACGCCGTAAAGGCAAATTCTCATACACGCGTATTGGAAAAGCTCCGTGATCTTGGTTCTTCCTTCGATGTTGCGTCGCGTGGCGAGATAGAGAAGATCCTAAGTATAGGTGTTCCAGCTTCAAATCTCAGTTTTGGAAACACCATCAAAAAGGAAGAAGAAATAAAGTTCGCAAGCGAGATGGGAGTGGATTTTTTTGCTGCCGATTCCGAGATGGAGCTCGAAAAGATCGCGAGAAATGCTCCAAACTCAAAAGTGTATTTTAGAATTTCTATGGGAGGAACGGACAGCGATTGGCCTCTTTCAAGAAAGTTTGGAACGAACGTAGATCATATCAAAGAACTCGTGGTTTACGCAAAAGAACTTCGGCTCAATCCTGTAGGTGTTTCTTTCCATGTGGGGTCACAATGTTACGATAAGTACAGTTGGAAAGAAGCCCTTATGAAGGTGGCGGATATCTTTTGGTTTGCACGTCTTCAAGGAATAAGGATGAACATCATAAATCTTGGCGGAGGAATGCCGGTGAATTACGTTAGAGACATTCCAAGTGTTGAAGAAATAGGAGAAGTTATAAATGAAAGTATAGAAGAGTTCTTCAATTTCATGGAACGTCCAACGTTGTTCATAGAACCGGGAAGATCGATGGTCGGAGACGCTGGCATACTCGTATCGCGAGTGATACTCAGATCGACAAAGGACATGAAAGATTGGGTATATTTAGACGCGGGAGTCTTCCATGGTTTAATGGAAACCATTGAAAATCTTAGATACACGCTTGTGGTTGATGGAAAAGAGCTAAGCCGTCGCAGATCCTTTACATTGGCAGGGCCAACGTGTGACAGTGTGGACATCATATACGACGATGGAGAACTTCCTGAGGATATAACACTTGGAGACATCGTTTACTTTCTGAATGCCGGTGCCTACACAGTGGATTACAACACCACGTTTAACGGAATAGAAGGCCCTTACGAGTGCTTTTTAGATGATTACATCTCTAAAGAAAAAGAGAAAATGCCTCAGGTTGCCAGTAACTTAGGATAGAAGCTCGAAAATTCAGGTATGCATCTGAAAACACGTCTTTAAAAATTTGACATGAACAATCCAACTATAGTACAATGTACGCGGAGGGTAGAGTTTACCCGTAACGAACTCTCATTTGTCCTTTTGCAAAGAGAGCTTACGAGTGGATAAGGTCATAAAAAGTGGAGGAGTGATAAGATGAAAGCAGTTGTTAATGAAGATCTGTGCATAGGATGTGGAGTTTGCGCAAGCCTTTGTCCTGATGTTTTTGAGCTTAAAGATGATGGAAAGGCTCATGTTATCGCAGATGATTGCAGCGCTGGATGCTGTGAAGACGCAAAAGATTCTTGTCCAGTTAGTGCTATTTCACTTGAAGAGTAAAGAAGAAACAAAGGGATGGGAAATTCCATCCCTTTTGCTTTTACAAAGATAACTTTTTTGATGTGTCTGAGTGCTCCATCATATTTCTCCTGAAACAACATCAATCCTTTCCTCGTCTATCAATAACGTTGAATAATATGATTCTTCAAACTTTGATGTGATCATTTCCCGCGTCTCCATTACTGTATTGGTCTTTGCCTGTAATTATCGATTACACAGCTTAAATGGTCTAAATCAGAATGTGTCTCCCATTCTTGACTCGTAAGATACGTTGAATCTGTTAAAAAGATGGTGAACGGTGTTATAATTAAACAACACCTAAGACAAGAAAATTTTCAGATGGAAATTACATGTAGAGTTTTACAACAATGTCAAAGGCAAAGTGGTTTGTATGCTCGCTGAACTTGATGAAGAGATTATGAAAATACTATAAAAAGAGAATTCACTTTGATTTTACTACGAAGATAAATGAAAATTCATACTCTGATACAGTTGTTTGTTCGAATCCAAAAAGATCAGAGCTTTAGTTTTATATAGTATAATAACGATCGATGAACGTTGATTGCTCCTGAATTTATTAACAAGGAGGAACGTAGATGGATACTGTAAAATCTCAGGTTCTTTACGATGATGGATCTCACAAGTTCATCTTCTTGGGTTGGGAAGAAAAAGAGGAGAAAGATGTCATTCAAACCAATCAGTACCTGATAATCGATGGAAATGAGGGTCTTCTTCTCGATCCTGGAGGAGTCCACGTTTTCCCGAGGGTACTGGCAAACGTTTCCGAGCAGATAAACGTGAATCGTATCAAATACATATTTTTTACCCACCAAGATCCGGACGTATCTTCCGGCGTTTCGTTGTGGCTTTCATCAACATCGGCGAAGGTTTACATCTCCAATTTATGGGTAAGATTTCTTCCCCATTTCGGTGTTTATGACACCTCAAGGGTCACTCCTATACCGGATAAGGGGATGGATATAAAATTCGCTTCAGGAAACCGTGTTACAGCGATTCCTTCGCACTTCATGCATTCCATCGGAAATTTCACGCTCTACGATCCGACAGCGAAGATCCTTTTCAGTGGCGACATAGGAGCCGCAGCTTTTCCTGAGGGGAAAAGGTATCTTTTCGTGGAAAACTTTGAAGACCACAAGAAGTACATTGAAGGCTTCCACAAAAGATACATGATCTCAAACAAAGTGTGCAAAAAATGGGCTGAACGGATGAAAAAATACGATGTGAAGATCATAGCCCCTCAGCATGGCGCGATCTTCAGAGAAGATAAGGCAAAAGACTTTTTGAACTGGCTTTCCGAATTGAAATGTGGAACTGACTTCATCGACGAAATTTGGGGCAAGTGAGGAGATTTCTAATGTTTGGAAGAAAAAAAGTCGTTGAAATTGAAAAAGAACGAAATGAATCCGTTTCCGAGACTCAGAAACCCACGCCCGAGACGATAGAGAACCTCAAATCTACTATCAGAGAAATTTCAGGAAGTGTTTACCACGAGAACATAATTTCATCCTTTACTAACAATCTCGATCAGGTTGTCGGAAAAAGGATCGAGAACGTTGAAAGATCGGCGGACGAATCATCAGAATCTATGATCAGGATTTCGAAGATGATAGAAGAACTTTCTGAAAAGGTTAAAGAACTGAATGTAATTGCGAGTGAAAACCTCGATTCCATGCTTCAGAGCAACCAAAAAGTCAAAGACGATTTGAAAGAAGCTGGAACGAGTCTTGAGGCGTTGGATAAGGATATAACGGAGACGATAAACGAAACAACCTCCGTTCTTTCCGAATTTTCTAAGATATCAAAAATGGCCGATGCAATTCTTGACATCGCGCACCAAACCTCTATACTCTCTCTTAATGCAAGCATAGAGGCTGCTCGTGCGGGTGAGGCGGGAAAGGGGTTTGCCGTCGTTGCGAGCGAGATCCAAAAGCTCTCTTCAGAAACTGACAATACTTCCAAGAACATAGTGTCCCTTATCGAGGAACTTTCCAAAAAGGTTGATCTGTCGATGAAGAAAGTTCAGAAGATGAGCATCTTCAAGGTACTTAGGGAATCACTCAACGAAATAATGAACGTGCTCGTTGAAAATGAAGAGTTTTTTGTGAGTCTGCGTGAAAGTTCGAAAGATATGAGCGTGACCATGGAAAACAGCCTTTCAGAGCTCAAAAATTCCAAGGATAAGGTCAACGATCTTCTAAACGTTGTGGCAACCGTTAAAGATGTTATAAGCGTTGTTCTGAAAACACAGATGATTATGAAAGACGTTAAAATTTGAATTTCATGTCTTAGCGTGAACCGCTCTCCATTTCGATGGGAGTGATTCATGGTTTTGTGTGGCGAATGCGCGTTCGACAAAATTTCGAGTGTTACCAAATGAAAAAGCATGGAAAGCGCGCTTTTTCGTTTGATTTAAATCAACGTTTGTATTTTATAGCCTGTCGGAGTAATGACTTTCTTTTTGAAATATCTTCATCTTTTTCCACGCCTTTTGGTGAAAATCCATCTACAATACCGACTACACCGCGGCCTTGCTCTGTGGTAACCACCAATACCTCTATAGGATTCGCCGTTGCTGCATAAATCGTACACACCTCCTGTGTCAATTTTATAGCATTCAAAACACTTATAGGATATATGTCGCGCATGATCAAAACAAAAACATGTCCAGCTCCTATGCGTTGTGCATTGTCTATTGCATATTTTTCAAGTTCTTCGTCATTTCCGTCATGACGAATGAGACAAGGTCCAGAAGCCTCATTAAAGGCTATCCCAAATTTTGAAATTGGTGATGCTGTTGCCATTACCTCATACAGATCTTCAATCGTTTTTATGAAATGTGTCTGTCCGATCACGATATTGGTATTTTCTGGATGTTCCATTTTTATCACTTCGATTTCAACGCTCATACGTACACCTCCAAATCATACATGAAAGTTTAGAAAGATCGATATCAACGTACCTATTGCCAGAAAAGGACCAAATGGTATACGGGTTTTTCTGTTTACTTTTTTGTGTTTAAAAAGCGTAAAAATAGCGAACAAGAGTGCACTGATAGAAGCTATAAGCACGGCAACAACAGCAGAAAGGGGGGTAAGAAAGAGCGCAAGTGCACCGAAATATTCCACATCTCCAAAACCCATGCCATTTCTAGACAAAATATGGATCAAGAAAAATATTCCAAAAGCAAGCGCAGCAGTCAAGATTGACAAAAAGAGATGATTGTGATTCCATGACCAAAGTACACCGCCACCAGCTGTAACGATCACCATCGAATCTGGTATGAGCATGTACTCAAAATCTATCGCACCCGTAACTAACCCACCAGAAAGCAGCATCCACAGTGCTACGAGGTCAATAATATTGTTTGATAGATAAACAGCCATCAAAAAGGATAAAGCGGTAAGCACCTCTACAATTGGATAACGTATGGAAATAGGCGCACCACAATAACGACATTTACCTTTGAGTAAAATGTAGCTCAGAACGGGAATATTGTCCTTCCACGCTAAAGTATGATTGCAAGTTGGGCAAAAAGATCTTTTGGGATTAACAAGAGAAATTTTTCGTGGAAGTCTGTATATCAGCACATTGTAAAAGCTGCCCATCACCAGCCCAATAATCGTGGCAATGGGCGCAAGTATTACTCTATTCCACACAAAGATAATTCTCTCTTACTGAGATTGTTCTCGAAGAGCTTTTTTTGGCCATAGAAGTACCAATCTTTTTGATTCTTGAATTCCTTAAGGATCTTCTTCGCTTTGTCATAATTTCCAAGCTTTGCATAAGGAACAACAAGTAACAACTTGAAGTGATCATCTATTGGGTATTTATGAATATGTTCTTCCACAACTTTTATCACATCTTCGTATCTCTCATTTTTGAAGAATACCTTGGCCCATGGTTCTATATCTCCCGGATAATAGGGCGTCATGTTCAATATCTGGTTCTCATACTCTTTCGCGCTGTCATAATCATCAAGTCGTTCGTAAAGCTGCATGAGTTCGTAACGCACGAGGATATTTTTCTTATCTTCTTCGGCAAACCTTTTAAGAGTTTCTAAGGCGCTTCCAACTTTACCCATCTTTTTGTAAGCATCGGCAATCATGAAATAAACGAATTTATCGTGTAGCGTGTACTCGAGTTCCTTTTCCCAGTACTTTATAGATTCTTCGTAATCCTCAAGATTGTAAAAAGCCTGACCAAGTTCAGCGTAAGCCTCAACAAGCGTTGGATCCATCTTTACAGCTTGTTTTAAAAATTCAATTCCCTTTTCCAATTTTCCCATTTCTGTCAAGAATGAACCTTTAAGCTCATAAGCTTTTGCATATTCTGGCCATGTTTTGATGACAACATCTAACAGCTTTACAGCTTCGTCTAAGCCCTCATTTTCTGCCTTATCCTGAGCTAATTCGTAAAATCCGTCCGGCACTCCATGACAGAGTTCGGACGGATTTAAGCTCAACTCTTCAAAGTATTCCAACATCTCATCAACCGAGATGGGCAAGAAAAATGAACCTGAAATCTGGCCAACCTCACTTTCCAAATCTTTCAACTTGTGAATTCTTTCAAGATAATCATGATGTGCATGCATATCTGCCGCGAAAATCTCCCAGGCTCCATCGTAAAGAAGATCACGAACTAAAAAGAAAAAAGGATCGTAATCATCTATTTGATAATTCTTATCCTTCAATGCCAGAACGATGGGTTTCTCCATCTAAAGCATCCGCCTCCTTGAAATGTTTCAAAAGATTTAATTGATCATTGCCACTTTAACGCTTCCTGGGGTAACCTTCTAAAGAATTCATGGACTTAGACTCTCTCCAGCCTCAAGTGTTCATCTCCACAAACGCTAATTCGAGTATGCCCCGTCAAATACATGTATATTGTACTACAGTTAGAATATTCATGTCAAATGTTTTAAAGACTGGTTTTCAATTAATTACATTTTCGTTCACGATCACCTGTTACGAGATTTTCAGCTGTCGTATTATAACACAATGTAGATCTGCGTTCAACAACAAGGTGTCTGCTAAACTACTTTGCTTTGCTTCTCATCAGTTTAATAAGCCAATGTAGGGCATCTCCGCACTAAAAAAAAATTCGGAGTAAAATAAAAGAAAAGAAAGGCAAAGCCTTTCTTTTCTTTAAGCAAGGATGTTATTTACCATCTTCTATCAGAAGAAAAAAGAGGACTTGTCGTTAGGGGAATGGAAAAATAGTTGGAATAACTCAACATCACATACTGTGTTCCGCTTATCCCGCCATTTAGGTCTCCATTTCCAACACTTAAAGAAAGATCTCCATGAGTTAGTTGAAACCCAAATGTAGGTGTTATAAGATTGGAATTCCAATTGGCAAGTACGCCTATAGAGTTTTGTCTATTTAGCTTATAAGTAAAAAGCGAATTAAAATCTTTAAGAGGATATCCTGCTTTGTTCGGATCGTTATAATCGTACCAAATTTTCGCCGCGTTGGAATTTGGTTGATCGGCAAATTGTGCTGAAAACTCAAAAGATTTGAAATAAGTCTTTCCACCTATAAGAACTGTAGGCATTCCAAATGAAATATGTGCTGGATCCACATCGTAAGCCGCTGCTCCCCAGAATTTTGCACTCATGTTTCCGGAATTCACGTAAAGACTCGCATTGGTGGAAAGTGTGATCTTATTACCTTTGGACACGTAAAGATAAATTTTGTAATTGTTTCCCTCCAATCCAGTAAAGGCACTGATCTCTGAATATTTCCAGTCGTACATCAAGCCAAGATCGTACGTGTAATTTTTGAAATCTACTTCTGCCCCAGTCAAGGTATTATAAAATCCTCCCACCCTGAGGAGGTACATCTGACGAGCTAAGGTATGTTTCGATTTAAAGCTCCCAATATAGGCACTTACATTTCCACTTCTATAAGTTGCATACCAGTAAGTGGGTTCCATGAAGTTAAAATTCCCAATTTTAAAGGTTTTATGGCTCCCCATCACGTAGTCTTCAAACCTTAAGCCTATAGTACTGGTAAGAGGAACATTCAAGTAAGCAATCGGCCACACATTGTAAGATCCAGTTTGTAAATCAGTCGTGTAAAATGTTAAGAGGCTGAATTTAACACCAGCAGCTAAAGAGGTTAAAACTAAAGTGATTAGAAGCAGTATCACAAAGTACTTTTTCATTATCTCACCTCCATATTAGTGAACTATCTTGAATTCGAAAGGCGCGTGGAGGAGCATTTCACCCTTTTCTCCTCTTTTCCAAACCTCACCGTAAACTTTTAAAATCTTTCTTGAGTACAGTACATTCAAAGGAGTGGCAAATTCTCCAAGTTCCGGTGTCCTAACGGTAACCGAAAAATAAGTCGAGCTCAACGTAACAGCATAAGTGTTCTTTTTGTATCTTACTGGACCGAATTTTACCCAGGTGAGTTTGCCTGTATATTCGGACAAATTCCTGTCTATAACTGAAGCTTCAACAGTTGAAGCGGTGTCATATTTCGAAAAGAGGCCTAATCTGTGTTGATAAGCGTAATGATAGTCTGACCAAAATTCCTTAGTATGTTTCGAAGTATCAAAATACGTTAATGGCCATGCCAATCCGTGATTTACGATATCAGCATTAAGCATCACAGATGTGGAATCGAGATTGACGTATACGTAAGCAAGAAGACGATGATAAGTACCGTATCGCTCTTCATCAAATTTGAGTTGAACAACATTTCCGGATTCTGATATGAGTTTTTTATTGAATTCATAAGCTTGCATACCATATTCACCTATCGGTTTGTCACTTCCACTGTGAGTTTCTGGAGCATCTATGCCTATATATCTCACACTTGTTTCTGCTCCATTATAGACAACGTCTATGGTATCACCGTCCACAACTTTTGTGACTTTGCATATGGAAGTAGGACTGTTGATGGTTTTTGTACAAGAAGAAAGAAAGAATACAATTGCAAGTACGATTGCCAACGTAAGAATGATTTTCTTCAATGAAAAACATCTTCTCTCTCGAATTCAAACAAACGATAGGGAGAGTTTTACTCTCCCTATTCGGTAAATCAAATTTTTCATTTCAATTTGTCGTTTATATCCCTGAGAACCAGTTTCCAACCGTAGACGTATTGAACCAAACCTTGAGCTGAAACTTCATCGCCGGTTGCCAGAGAAGTAAGCCACGTTCTCACGTTAGAATCGTAAGAATAAATCGTAACGTCAGTACTGCCATTTGACAAAATGACATTGTAGTATTTATCCGATGTCTTCTTGACAGAGAGGTTTTCAACTTTCATAAGCATCCAGTCGTAATCCACGCTGAGTCCTAAATTAGTTGGAATTAAAATTGCGCTGACATTTCCTGTCCCGATTTTGCTAACATCTGATGTGGAAGCAGGTGTTATTTCCCAGTTATTTTTGTAAAGTTCAACTTTTCCAGCGACTTTTATCTTATCACCCGTGGCATAAATGGTGGCAAATTTTGAACCTTTAAGGTAGACTTCTATTGCAGCCGTATCGTCTTGAATAATAACGTAATCTCCATAGCCTTTTGTCACGACTCCCACAACAGTAGCATTAGTTGTAGCGGTTCCAGCCGAAGTTATCGCTTCTCTGATGCTCGTAATACCGGTAGGTAATAGCACTTTGCTGCAAGAACTCAACAGTAAAGCAACCGCTAAAACTGCCAAAGCAATTAACAATACTTTTTTCATGGTGATTTCCCCCTTTCATTAACGTAGAAAAAAATTATACCACACTGACATTGACTTTTTGATAAATGTAAGAGCCTCCTAATGTGCGTGAAGATTAAGGACTTAACCCTGAAGACATAATGAAAATGTC